>JAQXIB010000001.1 GCA_029007575.1 Clostridiales bacterium
GCGTGGATCGCGTAAAAACAGAGCGCAGCGTCGCTGATATTGACCATAACACGTTACAGTCGGGTTTTGAAAATGCGGATGACCATAAATTTATCGGGTCCGTAGCAAAAAAACACGGCATTTATTTTTCCCGTCCCGGCAACGGAATCTGCCATCAGGTTCATCTGGAACGCTTTGCCATTCCCGGAAAAACCTTGATCGGATCTGACAGCCATACTCCTACGGCAGGCGGTATCGGCATGCTTGCCTGCGGCGCAGGCGGCTTGGATGTCGCGGTTGCCATGGGCGGCGGCGCATATTACATTACCATGCCGAAAATGGTCCGCATCAACCTGTCCGGCAAGCTTTCCCCTTGGATCTCCGCAAAAGACGTGATCTTGGAAGTTCTGCGGATTCTGACCGTAAAAGGCGGCGTCGGCAAGATAATCGAATACGGCGGAGAGGGTG
Organism: Clostridiales bacterium; assembly: GCA_029007575.1. GTDB lineage: Bacteria > Bacillota > Clostridia > Oscillospirales > Ruminococcaceae > HGM13222. The sequence goes on from JAQXIB010000001.1 coordinate 448, forward strand.
TCAAATCGTTGACCGTTCCGGAGCGTGCCACCATCACGAATATGGGTGCCGAGTTGGGAGCTACCACCTCGATTTTCCCGTCCGACGAAGTGACCAGAGCGTTTATGAAGGCGCAAAAAAGAGAAGCGGATTGGGTGGCGTTATCTGCTGATGATGACGCGGTTTACGATGAAGTATATGAGATTGATTTAAGCGCATTGTCTGCGTTGGCGGCTTGTCCGCACAGTCCGGATAACATCAAACCGATCTCCGAACTGAAAGGGCAGAAAATCGATCAGGTCTGCATCGGTTCCTGCACCAACTCTTCTCTTTTCGATTTGATGAAGGTCGCTTATATTTTAAAAGGAAAAACAGTACACCCCGATGTCAGCCTGTCGATCGCTCCGGGCTCCAAACAGGTGTTTAATATGCTGGCGCAAAACGGTGCGCTCGCTGATTTGATCGATGCCGGTGCACGTATTTTGGAATGTGCCTGCGGTCCCTGCATCGGCATGGGACAATCCCCGAATTCCAAGGGAATCTCGCTGCGTACCTTTAACCGCAACTTTTTGGGACGCTCCGGTACTGCCGATGCCGGCGTATACCTGGTAAGTCCCGAGACGGCTGCCGTATCCGCTTTGACCGGTGTGTTCACCGATCCTGCCGAGGTTCTGGGCGATATGCCGCATTTTGAACTACCGGAAGAATTTGTCATCCATGACAACATGATTGAGCCGCCGGCTTCTCCGGAAGAAGCGAAAAGTCTTGAAATCTTCCGCGGTCCGAACATTAAACCGTTCCCCGTGACCACACCGCTGGAGGAAACGATCTCCGCAGCCGCTGTGTTAAAGGTCGGCGATAATATCACCACCGACCACATCATGCCTGCCGGCGCTAAAATTCTCCCATACCGTTCCAATATTCCTTATCTGTCGAAATTCTGCTTTGCCGTTTGCGACGAAACCTTTGCCCAACGTGCCCAAGAAGCAAAACAAAGCTTTATTATCGGCGGCACCAATTACGGACAGGGTTCTTCCAGAGAGCACGCCGCTTTGGTTCCGCTCTATCTCGGCGTCAAAGCGGTCGTGGTCAAGAGCTTTGCCCGAATCCACAAGAGCAATTTGATCAATGCAGGCATCCTGCCGCTTACCTTCGCCAACGAAGCGGATTACGATAAAATCGATCAAGGCGATCAATTGGAGTTAGCCGATATCCGCGAATGCATTCTTTCGGACAAACCGATTGTGCTGAAAAACTTGACCAAGGGCTTAGATATTCCGGTCAACAGCGATCTTTCCGGTCGTTCCAAAGACATCCTGTTGGCAGGCGGATTATTAAACTACACCAGAGAACAGGCAAAATAAGGTTACCTCCGGTACCCCACAATACAGATGAGAAAGGGATAGACAAATGGAAAAGAATAAAAAATTGATCAGAAATATTGTCATCGGCTCCCTCGTTGCAATTGTTTTAATTATTTTGGCGGCAACTTCCTTCCGCAGTGTTCCGACCGGATTCGTGGGCGTGAGAACACAATTCGGCGCCGTAGTCGGAAAGGAGCTTTCTCCCGGATTGCAGGTAAAAATACCGTTTATTCAGGATATCGAAACCATCGACTGCCGTACCCAAAAAATAGAAGCCGATGCCAATGCCGCCAGCAAGGATTTACAGAATGTTTCCAGTAAAATTGCCGTTAACTTTTCAGTCGACACCGAATCCGCCGTCAATCTTTACAAACAAATCGGGCGGAATTACAGAAGCGTCATTATCGATCCGGCAGTGCAGGAAGTGGTAAAGATGATTACCGCACAATACACCGCAGAGGAAATTATCACCAAGCGCTCCGAGGTGTCCATGAAAATGACCGATTTACTGGACGAAAAAATCTCCCAAAGCGGTATTAAAATCGAAGCGTTTAACGTCATCAATTTTGATTTCAGCGAAGAATTTAATAAAGCAATTGAAAACAAGCAGATCGCACAGCAGCAGGCACTAAAGGCTGAGCAGGATTTAAACCGTATCAAAATCGAAGCAGAGCAAAAAATTGTTCAGGCAAAAGCCGAGGCAGATGCGCTCAAACTGCAAAAGCAGGAAATCACTTCCGACCTGCTTGAACTCAGAAGAATTGAAGCACAACTGAAGGCAATCGAAAAATGGGACGGACAGCTTCCTACATATAACGGAGGAGACGCCATTCCCTTTATAGAGATCCCGAAAGAATAAAAAAACCAATGGCATCGCAGAAAGGAAATAGGATTATGGAAAAAATTAAAATGACTACCCCCATCGTTGAGATGGATGGCGATGAGATGACTCGTATCATCTGGAAGATGATCAAGGATATTCTGCTCACCCCTTATATTGAACTGAATACAGAGTATTATGATCTCGGTCTGGAGCATCGTAACGAAACCAACGATCAGGTGACGATTGATTCTGCGTTGGCCACAAAAAAATACGGTGTTGCCGTAAAATGTGCTACCATTACACCGAACGCCGCCAGAATGAAAGAATATACCCTGAAAGAAATGTGGAAAAGTCCCAACGGGACCATTCGTGCCATTCTCGATGGAACAGTTTTCCGCAAGCCGATCATCGTAAAGGGAATCAATCCTTACGTTTCAAGCTGGAAAAAGCCGATCACCATTGCCAGACACGCTTACGGCGATATCTATAAGAACACCGAGCTGCGTGTCCCCGACGGCAGCAAGGCCGAACTGGTGGTAACCGACAAGGACGGCAACGAAACCAGAGCATTG
>JAQXIB010000002.1 GCA_029007575.1 Clostridiales bacterium
TACTTTCATTCTTTCCGGTCTGAATTGCGCCAGAAAGCGTTATCCTCCTTGCTGGGCGTCAGCCCAGCGGCGTCGTCTGCCTTTTCTGACACAATTCATCCTCGGAAATCGATGAAAGCTTTCAATTAGATTTTAGTATTACAGATAACAGGCCGGATTTTTTTCTTCTGCGGCACAGAAAAAGTCGATTTCGCCGAAGCGGTCAGCCAACATTTGCCGCAACGGTTCCTTGATGATCTGCTCGGTCTCAAAATGTCCCGCATCCACCGCCGTCAGCCCTGCCGCTTCCGCCGCCAACAGCTCGTGATGCTTCAGTTCCGCCGTCACCAACGCGTCAATGCCGGATCGGATCACAGTGTCCAGTAAGAAGCCTCCGGCGCCGCAGCTCACTGCCACGGTGCGGATCTCTTTTTTCCCGTCAGTGTATTTGACCCGCTGTATACCGAGCGACTGTTTGACAAACGCAGCAAACTCAGATGGTGTCATGGACTGCGGCAGACTTCCCGCCAAACCGAAGCCGTCCGCCAGCTGTGCAGGATCCGCCGGAATTTTCCGCAGGGTATCCGCAATCAGCCCGCACCGCAGGGCAAGCTGGTAATTCACGCCGCGTTCCGCCATATCAAGATTGGTATGCGCGGATAACACCGCAAAATTCTGCCTAATCAGAGGAGATAACAGACTGCTATCTAAGATCCGCTTCACCGGGTGAAAGATCACAGGATGATGAGAAACGATCAATTGCACACCGCTTTGGATAGCTTCCTCCAGCACTGCTTCGGTGACATCCAGACAAATCAAGCATTTTGTCACTTCTCGGTCCGGATTTCCTAACAAAATGCCGCAATTGTCATAGCTCAAAGCAGTGTCAAACGGTGCAATTTCGTTGATATAATGGTAAATGTCTTTTACTTTCATGACAGCCGCCCTCTCTTATAGGTATGTTTTCAGTTGCTCGGCAAGCTGCCGATGTTCTGCCGCCTCGCTTTGTTTGCCTGACTTTTCCAGTCCCGCGGAGATTTTTTCCAATCGGTTTAACTTTTTTTGCAGATACTTGCGGGACAAAGGATCGGTTTTGTAAATGGATTTTCCGACATATTGTTCTTCGGGTGACAATATCTGGCGTGTTCCCGCAAAAGAAACGGAAAAAACAACATACAAATGCCGATGGTCCTCGGCAATCCGCTCGTCCTCGATGACAAAGCCCTGCTCGGCGAGGTATTCCCGCAGATAAACATCCTGGGTCATCGGTTGTAAAATCAACCGTTTTTCCGCGTTCTTCAGCCATTTTGCTCCCGAAATAATACTGCCGATCAGTTCACCGCCCATTCCCGCAATGACGATGTCCTCCACTCGATCGTCTACTTGTTTCAACCCGTCGGATAACACCGTCGTAATCTGCTGTTCCAAGCCATATGCGGCAACAGCGGAAGCCGCCTGCTGCAACGGTTTTTCATTGATGTCAGCGGCAACGGCGCGGGAAATTCTTCCGGTCTGCACCAAATAGACCGGCAAATATCCGTGATCGGTGCCGATATCGGCCAGATAAGCACCTTCCCGAACCAATCCGGCAACGGTTAACAAGCGTTGATCCAAATGAACAGGCATGCAGTGATCCTTCCTTTTTTGTTGATATCGGTGTTTTTCATCTGAACAGTATCCGATGTGCATCCGCTTTTATTTCTATTATAACATATACCGGCGGTAAATACCAATATCATTTTTGCCGGTATCGCCTGTCTGAAATCAATATTTTTCGGTCTGTTTTTTATTTGTGTTTTTATCATCAACCAACTGTTGACAATTTGTAAATTCCTTTGTATAATAATAGTATATATATAGGCTGTGAAAAGACCAACTGTGTCATGATATTCCCCAGAGAATGCGCCCTTGGCTGTAAGACGCTGAATAGACGGATGCAGAAGCCATCTTGGAGCCGCAGGAAAACCCTGCCGTCTTTCCGCGTTAAGGAAAAAAGAGCGGTATTGTATCAGAATACAGTACAATTTGGGTGGTACCACGGAAACTATGTCTTCGTCCCTTGATTTGATAGGGAGAAGACTTTTTTTATGAAAAATTTTAACTGCTTGAGAGGATGAAAAATATTTATGAAGTGGACCGGTTTAAACGAATTGAGAGAAAAATTTCTCCGATTTTACGAAAGCAAAGGACATCTGCGGCTGAACAGTTATCCGCTGATTCCGCAGGGGGACAAAAGCCTGCTGTTGATCAACTCGGGCATGGCGCCGATGAAAAAATTCTTTTTGGGTCAGGAAACCCCGCCCCGCAAACGGGTAACCACCTGTCAAAAATGTATCCGCACGCCGGATATCGAACGGGTGGGAAAGACTTCCCGGCACGGCACCTATTTCGAGATGCTCGGCAATTTCTCGTTCGGCGATTATTTCAAACACGAGGCAACTGCTTGGGCATGGGAATTTATTACCAAGGAGCTGGAACTGCCGGTTGATCGCCTGTGGATTTCCATTTATGAAAACGACGACGAAACCTTTGACATCTGGACCAAAGAGATCGGTATTCCTGCCGACCGCATTGTCCGTCTGGGGAAAGAAGATAATTTCTGGGAAATCGGTTCGGGACCTTGCGGTCCCTGCTCCGAAATCTACTTTGACCGCGGCGAAGAATTCGGCTGCGGGAAACCGGACTGCGGAGTAGGCTGTGACTGCGACCGTTTTGTTGAATTTTGGAATCTTGTGTTTTCACAGTTTAACTCAGACGGGAACGGCAACTACGCGCCGATGGAGCATCCCAATATCGACACCGGTATGGGCTTGGAACGCCTTGCCTGCATTATGCAGCAGGTAGACAATCTCTTTGAGGTCGATACCGTACAAAACATCATGAAGCATATCAGTCAAATCGCAGGTGTCACTTATAAAGAAGATGAAAAAACCGACGTATCTCTCCGCGTGATCACAGACCATATCCGCAGTACAACCTTTATGATTGCCGACGGCGTGACTCCGTCCAACGAGGGACGCGGTTATGTGCTTCGCCGATTGCTGCGCCGCGCGGCAAGACATGGTCGCCTGCTGGGCATCGACGAGCCTTTCCTCTATCAGGTAGTGGACACCGTCGTAAAAGAAAATGAAATCGCTTATCCGGAACTGCTGCAAAAGAAGGAGTTTATTAAAAAGGTCATCCAAACCGAAGAAGAAAACTTCAACAGTACCATCGGCAAAGGCATGGAATTGCTCAATCAGTTGATCGACCGATTCGAAAGCCACGAGTTCAGTGATAACCGCTTGCCCGGCGAGCAGGTATTCAAGCTGTACGATACCTTTGGATTCCCGATCGATCTGACCAAGGAGATCCTTTCCGAAAAGAATATCGAACTGGATGAATCCGGCTTCATTCAACTAATGGAGCAACAAAAAGAGCGTGCACGCGCTGCCCGCTCCAAAATCGGCTGGTCGGATGACAACGAATATATGTTAACCGATGCCGACTCTGTCTTTGTTGGCTATGACACCTTGGAAGCCGAGGGTGAAGTGATTGCGCTGGGCGTGAACAGCGAACGGGTAGAACAGGCTGATGAAGGTGATAAAATCGCGATTTCCCTCAGCAAGACGCCTTTCTACGCTGAAAGCGGCGGACAGCTCGGTGATAAGGGTATCATGCAGAACAAATTCTGCAAAATTGAAATATATGACTGCAAAAAGACTAACAGCGGCCAGTTTATCCATTTCGGAAAGATCGTCAGCGGAAACATCTCTCAGGGACAAAGAATTACTGCAACGGTCAACAAAGAACTGCGGGAAGCGACCATGCGCAACCACACCTGTGCGCACTTGCTCCAGAAAGCACTGCGGGATACACTCGGCGATCACGTTCATCAGGCAGGTCAGCAGGTCGATCCCTACCGTCTGCGTTTCGATTTTTCCCATTTCAACGCGATGACTAAGGAAGAATTACAGCAGGTGGAAATTGCAGTCAACAAACAGATTTTGGCGGCGGTTCCCGTAACGATCACCGAGAAAAACATCGAAGAAGCCAAGGCAATGGGCGCCATGGCACTGTTTGGTGAAAAATACGGCAATATCGTTCGGGTCGTTGACGTGAACGGTTATTCCGTAGAGCTTTGCGGTGGTACTCATGTAGATAACACCGCAAAAATCGGTCTGTTTAAAATTATCAGCGAAAGCTCGGTTGCATCCGGAATACGGAGAATCGAAGCAGTCACCGGCAGCGGCGTTTTGACTTTGGTAAACGATATCAACGGATTGCTGAATAAAGTCGCTTCGGTGTTTAAAGTATCCAATCCAGCCGAGCTGGTTGCCAAGGGCGAAGCCATCCACAACGAAATCAAAGCGAAAGACGCGGAACTGGCGGCGCTGAATGCGGAAATCGCAGATATGAAAATGAATATTTTGGAAGACTCTACCGTTGATATTAACGGTGTGCGGGTAGTATCTGCCTCCTTCAATTCGGTAAAACCGGACACCCTCCGTATGATGGGAGATAAGATCAAGGAAAAAGCCCCCAAAATGGTTGCGGTCATTGCAAGCATTGTCGACGGAAAAGGCACGATGATTGCAGTCTGCGGAAAAGAAGCAATCGAAAAAGGCGCGCATGCCGGCTTGATCATTAAAGAAATCGCGGCACTGGCAGGCGGCAAAGGCGGTGGACGTCCGGACAGCGCTATGGCAGGCGTGTCGGAAATCTTCAAAATAGACGAAGCACTGGCACAGCTTCCGTCGGTCGTGCAAAAACTGACCGAGCAATAATACCGGCACGTTTCATGCGACGTTGCCTTCAGGAAGAAAGGAATGAATAGCAATATGGATTGTTTGTTTTGTAAAATCATTGCCGGTGAAATTCCCAGCAAGGTATTATATGAAGATGACAAGATATTCGCATTTTATGACATCCAGCCGCAAGCCCCGATTCACTTTCTGGTGATCCCGAAAACGCATCTGGACGGAGCGGATCAAATTGATGAAACAAATGCGGAAATCGTCAGCTATATTTTTGCCAAAATACCGACACTTGCTGCAATGGCAGGGATCAAAAACGGATTCCGTGTGGTCACCAATGTTTTGGAGAACGGCGGACAAAGTGTACGCCATCTGCACTTCCACGTGTTGGGCGGCGGAAAGCTGAATGTTAATTTCGGATAAAAGGAGATTATCACTGTTATGAATGACGTTTACACCATGAAAATCGCCGGACTAGAACGGCATCTTCCGCTTTGTCCGGTCAATAAAAATCTGGATATCGCCGCATTTGTGATGTTTTCGGATGTGGAGCTGACCGTTGCCTGCGCCACCGAATTGATCAAAAAAGCGCCGGCTGCCGACGTAATCGTCACAGCCGAATCCAAAGGAATTCCGCTTGCTTACGAAATGGCAAGGCAACTCGGAATCAAATATATCGTTGCACGAAAATCCACCAAACTGTACATGAAAAATCCGATTGCGGTAAACGTAAAATCCATTACGACTGCCAACTTGCAAACGCTTTATCTGGACAGCACCGAGGCAGAATACTTAAAAAGCAAAAAAGTTCTGATCGTGGATGATGTGATCAGCACGGGAGAATCTTTGAATGCTTTGGATAAATTGGTATCCGAGTCCGGAGGCAATCTGGTCGGGCAATGCGCCGTCCTTGCGGAAGGCGACGCGGCTCAGCGGGATGACATTATCTTTTTAGAGCCGCTTCCGGTATTTCCGAAAGCATAATTGAGCGTGTCGACAAAGTCGACGACGCTCTCGAAGGACAAACGCAATCACTGCGGCAAAGCCTTGTTCTGCGTTTTTCCCCCGATACCCCCTTTTCAACGAAAACCAGCTCCGCAAACGGCTTGGCCGTTGCTCACCGCTGCTTTTCTTTTCAAAGAGTCACTGCGGCGGCACATGTCCGCCTACGTGACAAAATTTAAACTTTATAGTTTTTAGACAGTCTATGACAACAATTCTGAAAGAATTGTTGTCATTCCCCTTTTAGAGAGATTATTTTGTCGGTTGGAAGGACAGGAAAGGAGAGCATCAATGCGCCGAAAAAGCTTTGTTCGCCCCGTTGCGGTCATTGGCATGACATTTTTATCTGCGCTGTTAGCCGCGTCTGCTTTCTCTCTTCCTGTCAATATCGGAGTTGCGGCGTTTTGCATGATCGTTGCACTCTTCACATCACTGATCAAACCGCTTCGCACCCCGAAGCTCGCCATCGTTATGATAACCATCTCCATAGCGTTGGGCATGCTGTCCATCCATACTTATTTTAATTATCTGCCCGCGATAAAGCTGGACAAACAGCAAACAACGGTCACCGGCACCGTGACTGACCTCTCTGTTTCCGAGAAAGGAAAGCAAGTCGTTACGGTTCGCCTGGATCATGAGCTCACGCAAACGTTCCGCCCTGTAAAAATACGTCTTTATCCGGAAAGCAGCGTTGCGGTGCAGATAGCGGATAGAATATCTGCCAATACATATTGTTATTTGCCATCTGAACAATACGGAGTGTATTCTCCGCAGGACTCCGCCAAAGCAGACGGCATCTATCTGTATGGCTATGTTCGAGAGGGCAATCTTGAGGTTACGCCGACCGACGGATTTCATCTGTCCCGATTGCTTTATCAATTCAGAGAAAGCCTCAAGCAAAAAGCGGATTCGTTGTTTTCTCCGGAATCCGCCGGTTTTATCAAAGCCATTCTGTTAGGAGATAAAAGCGGTCTGTCCGATACCGATTACCGCAATTTTGTGCATACCGGCGTAGTTCATTTGCTGACGGTGTCCGGACTGCATTTTGTCATCCTGACCCAGTTTGTGATCCGTACATTGAAAGTATTTCACCTGAAACGGAAGCCCAGATATGCGGCAGGTATGGCAATCATTTTGTTGTTTATGGGAATTACCGGATTTCAGCCTGCAGTAAACCGCGCCGGGTTGACGTTGCTGCTGTTTTACGGTGCCAAACTGTTTAACCGGGATTCTGACGCTTTGACCTCTCTGGGACTTGCCGGCTTGCTTTTTGCGCTTGTCAACCCTTATCTGGTGCTGGATCTTGGCTTTCAGCTTACCTATCTATCCACTATGGGCATTTTGCTGTTTTCCTCCAAAATCCAGGCATTCTCGGTACAAAAATGGAAGCTCAAGCATCCGTTTTGGATTTGGGTGTCCGATATGCTGTCTGTGACACTTTCCGCCACCATTACCACCCTGCCCGTTACCGCATATTCCTTTCAGGGATTTGCCCTCCTGTCACCCGTGTGGAATATCCTGTTGGCACCGCTGTTTACCGTGATATTGGTGCTCGGACTGATCACCCTCATCTTGGCCTATATTCCCTATCTTTCGGTGATAGCGGAGGTGCTTGGAGAATTGCTGACGCTTTGCATCAAAGCGATCAACGGTATAACCGCGTTGGGCGCGAAAATTCCTTACAGCTATCTTCCGCTCGGATATCGGTTTGTATATTTCTGGATACTGGCGACCATAATTTTAATATTCATTGCTTACCGATATTGCAATATTCGATTCAAGTACACACTTACGGCTTTGCTCTCCGCTGTTCTGCTCGCCGCCGGAACGATTACGCACACGATTGTTTACCGCGACGTGCTGAATGTCGCCGTCTGCACCATCGGTAACGATACTGCCGTTTTAATGAACTGTCAGGAACAAAGCATTTTGTTTCATTGCAACGACTTGATTGTAAGATTATCTGATTCTAACGGGATTCATTCTTTTCCTGTCGTGATAGAGAATAAAAGTCCTGTATCTTTACAAAAACTCAGCCAATACGCTTCGCTCGGAGCGGTCATTACCGAAGAGACGGTTGCACCGGACAGTATCCCCTGCCAGCAAATCATCCAACCAAATAATTGCGATATCGGATCCGGTGAGCAACTGCAAATCAAAGTCCGCACCCGAAACGACAAGGTTTACTATACCGTAGAATACAGAAACATCAATATCATTTACGGCGAATATGACGAGCATTTTGAATCCTACTATGTCGACGGAAAAGAAAATATTTACATTTTGGTTAAGGATTGCAATATGGTATTTGAAAAACAAGTTGATTATGTTATAATGTTAAATGGGATCAATGACGAGATGATTGCAAATCATCCGGATGTTCGAATAGTAGACGGAACGGTGCAGGGAATTACTCCGGTGTTGATGCGCAAAAGCGGTTCCGTAAAAATCAAAGGAGCTGACAAATGGCTGTATTAAGCGACGCTGAACTGGCAAAATCCATCCGTCAAGGCGAATTTTCGCCGGTTTATCTGCTATACGGAAAAGAAACGTATCAGTTGCAAAAGCATCTTTCTGCCCTGATCAGAAAATCGGTCGGGAAGCAAAGTTCCTGTTTCAATTTGCAGCAATTTGACGGCAACCGTGTCACCGTTTCCGAAATCATCGACGCTGCCGAAGCATATCCGGTGATGGCTGATAAAAAATGTGTGACCGTCAGCAGTCTGGACTTGGATAAGCTCCCGGAAAAAGACTTTCTTGCGCTGAAAGAGCTGGTCAAGGATCCGCCGCCGGACACGGTGCTGATCTTCCATTACACCGGTAACGAAATCGATCCCAAAAAATCAAACAGACAAAAATCCTTTCTGGGATTAGTGGAAAAAAGCGGCACCGTAACCGAATTTAAGTTTCTCTCCCAATCGCAGCTCGAAAAAGTGTTGCTGGATACCGCCGCAAAATCCGGCTGCAAACTTTCCCCTTATCTGGCCTGCTACCTGATTGACCGCTGCGGAGACAGTCTCAGCGTGCTGCTGACCGAAATGGAAAAACTGTGTTGCTTTGTCGGAAGCGGTGAAATCACCAAAGAAAACGTGGACATGCTGACCGTAAAAACCATAGAAGCCTCAGCTTTTGATTTGGCAAAGGCCATTCTGAAACGGGAATATGAGCGTTCCTTTCATATTCTCTCCGAGCTTTTATATCAACGCTTGGAGCCGCTTGCCATAATGGGAGCATTGAACATGTCCTTTTCCGACCTGTATAAAGCGGCGATTGCCAAAGCAGGGCAAATCCCTGTTTCCACCGTCATACAGGATTTTAACTATAAAGGGCGGGACTTTCGGATCAAAAACGCTTTTCGGGATGTGTCCGCCGTTTCGGTTGGACAGCTGCGGCAATGTATTAGTATCCTATCCGAAGCGGATTTGAAATTAAAATCCTCCCGTGCCGATGACCGTACCGTTATGGAATTGGTTATCGCGAAAATGATTACGGTCAAGGAGGCCCGCTTCCGATAGCGGCTGATACCGAAAGAGGTTTGAGAGAATGATCAAGCTGACACAATGTGTGATTGTCGAAGGAAAATATGACAAGCAGAAACTCAGCCGTATTTTGGATGCAACAATTTTAGCCACCAATGGATTTCGCATTTTTAAAGACCGGGAAAAACGCCGCTTGATCCAAACGCTTGCCGCGCAAAACGGAATTATTATTCTGACCGATTCTGACAGCGCCGGCTTTCAAATCCGGAATCATATCAAAAGCTTTGTTCCTGCCGAACAGATCACCAATGTCTATATTCCCGAAATAGCGGGAAAGGAAAAACGAAAAACCGAAGCGTCTAAAGAGGGCTTGCTCGGCGTGGAAGGGATTCCGGATGAAATCATCATCGCCGCACTGGCGCAGGCAGGCATCACACCGGAGCAAAAAACGCAAACAGGCTCCAAAATCACCAAGCTCGACCTGTATCAGGACGGCTTCAGCGGAAAGCCAAACAGCACCGCATACCGAAAACGGCTGCTGCAATATCTGAACCTACCGCATTATATGACTGCCAATTCTATTTTAGAGATTATCAACGCAACCATGAGCGCAGAGGGATATCACCGGATGGTTAAAAACATCCTGACACAGGATGTTCCGACAACGCATACCGTTACTCCTCAAAAAGATTTGAATGCAGAACCGTATGAAACCAAAACAGGAGGAAATTTTTCATTCCCTGATGAAAAATAAATAGAAAATATGGTATTTTCCAGTCTGACTTTTTTATATGTCTTTCTACCCATCGTTTTAATTGCCTATTATTTAGTCCCCCAAAAATGGAAAAACATCGTCATTTTCATCTCCGGTATTATTTTCTTTGCCTGGGGAGAGCCGGTATATGTCCTGCTGATGCTGTTTACCACCGTTGTAGACTATACCGCCGGAAGATTGATGGATAAATATGATGACCGTCCCAAGCTGCGCACCGTCTTTTTGCTGATGTCGGTTGTCATCGATCTCGGGCTGCTGGCGACCTTTAAATACAGCTCTTTCCTGATTCAGAATTTCAACCATCTGTTCGGCACACAAATTACCGACCCAAAACTGCCGCTGCCAATCGGCATTTCCTTCTATACTTTCCAGAGTATGTCTTATAGCATCGATATGTATATGCGCAATATCAAGGTGCAAAAAAATCTGATCAACTATATTTCTTATGTTTCCCTGTTCCCGCAGATTGTCGCTGGGCCGATCGTCCGTTATCAGGATGTTGCCAACGAGATTGATCACCGTACCATCACCACCTCAAAAGTATCTCAAGGAATCGGCATTTTCCTGTTGGGACTGGGCAAGAAAGTGTTGATCGCCAATAATATCGGCGCATTGTGGACAACCGTCAAGGGAACCGATATTTCTCAGCTTTCTACCCTGACGGCATGGCTTGGGATACTGGCGTTTACTTTCCAGATTTATTTTGATTTCTCCGGCTACTCGGATATGGCGGTCGGATTGGGCAAAATGCTGGGCTTTGATTTTCCGCAAAACTTCAATTATCCTTACCTTTCCCGAAGCATCAGTGAATTCTGGCGCAGATGGCATATTACACTCGGCACCTGGTTCCGGTGTTATGTCTACATTCCGCTGGGCGGAAACCGCCACGGCAAGCTTGCCACACTGCGAAACTTGTTGATTGTGTGGTTCTTAACCGGCTTATGGCACGGAGCGAGCTGGAATTTCATCATATGGGGATTGTATTTTGGCGTTCTCATCATCATGGAACGGCTGTTTCTCGGCAAGCTACTGGAAAAACTTCCTGCGGCGCTCAGCACAGCGTACTGTTTTTTGCTGGTCGTGATCGGATGGGTGATCTTTGAAATCGACAGTGTTCCGAGAATCCTGTCCTACCTCAAAGTCATGTTCTTTGGTTCCTCCGTCGGAATCATTGATTCCAAGAGTATTTATTATCTGGCTTCTTATGCCATTATCTTCCTGATTTGTATGATCGGCAGCACCGATTATCCGAAGAAATTGGCAGCCAAGCTGCAAGCAAGCCATCCGGTACTGATTTCGGGCGTTTACCCGATATATCAGACAGCGCTAATGGTAGCTTCTACCGCATATCTTGTATTTGCCACTTATAACCCGTTTTTGTATTTCAGATTTTAAGGAGGAATGGCGATCAATATGAAATCAAACAAGTTAACCGCTAACATTGCGATATTTGCCGTTCTCCTGATTCTTTTGCCGGCATTGACGCTTTTCCTGCCGAAAAAGACCTTTTCCGAAAACGAGAACCGATATTTGCAGGAATTTCCGGTGCCGACGTTGAAAACAATCAAAGATAAGAGTTTTATGTCTTCCTTTGAAAAGTTTTTCGCCGACCATTTTGTACTGCGTGAACAATGGATTCAGTTGAAAAACCAAATGGAGATCATGACCAACAAGAAAGAAATTAACGGTGTGTATCTGACCGAGAAGCGCCTGGTTGAGCATCAGGAGCTGAACGAGGACATTATTCGGCAAAACACCGAAGCGATCAACTCCTTTGCGGAAAAATATAAAAAGCCGACCTTTTTGATGATTGCTCCCACTGCGGAAAGTATCTACACCGACCAACTGCCGTTGATGGCGCCGTATTTTGATCAAAAACAGGTCATTGACAGCATCTATACCGCTTCCGGTAAAAGCTTAACCTGTATCGATGTATTTACCCCTCTGCTGTCCGCAAAGAACCAATATATTTATTATAACACTGACCACCATTGGACCAGTTTGGGCGCCTATCTCGGATATTTTTCTTCTGCCAAGCCGCTTGGTTTTGCCCATAACGAGATCGATAAATTCAATGTGGAACACGCAAGCCATGATTTCAAAGGGACGTTGTATTCGAAAACGCTGTACGAGAAATGCCCTCCTGACACGATCGATCTTTATCATCTGTCTACCGGAGAGCCTCAGGTAACGGTCACGGTCAAGTCCGGACAAAAATCATCGGAGCATCAGAGCATATTTTTCAGAAATTATCTGGATAAAAAGGACAAGTATAACACATTTCTGGGACAGAACGAACCCTGCGTATCTGTAAAGACCAACGTCGGCAATCAGAAAAAGCTATTGATCATCAAGGATTCCTATGCGCACTCGATGGTGCAGTTTTATATGTATCATTACAGTGAGATTACCCTGATCGACCTAAGATATGTCAATAAGTTAAGCAACTATATTTCGGTCGATGACTACGACCAAATCATGTTTGTGTATAATTTTGCCAGCATCAATTCCGATACCAGCATCGGTAAAAAATTGCCGTTGTTTTAAAAAACGTCTGTCATGCAAACTCCTTTGCGAAAAATCACATCGTTTTTTCAATTAGGATTTGCATTATAAATACCGTTTAGAAGAAACGCTCCCGCGCTCCTTCCAAGCGAGCGGCTGCTTTTGAAAGCAGCAGAAAGGAAATTCATATGAAAAAGAAACTCAGTCTACTTGTCGCAGCGGTACTGCTTGTGATAACCGTTGCGGGATGCGGTGAAACTCCGGTTCCTTCCGGAACAGACAGCGACACCGCAAACAATTCTTCGATAGCCGAAGAAACTTCGTCCGAAACACCGGTTAAAAAAGATGAAAATCTAAATCCGCTCACCGGCGAATATAATTTAAAAGATCGCGCAGTCGGTAAACGTCCGGTATCTGTGATGGTCAATAATATCAAGAAAGCGTGGCCGCAATATGGTCTTTCTTCCGCGGATATCTGCTATGAAATCGTAGTAGAAGGCGGTATCACTCGAATTATGGCAGTGTTTGCCGATTATCAGTCGGTGCCGAAAATCGGTTCTGTGCGCTCTGTCAGACACTATTTCTTGGACTGCAGCGCACCGCTCAACACCATCTTTGTCCATTGGGGCGGAAGTGATCCCGGCTATGAAGCTGTGAAATCCAGAGGCATCAACAATATCGACGGTATGTCCATGTCAAAAGTGTCCTTTTTGCGCGATAACCAGCTAAAAAAAGAAAAAGGACAGGAGTTCAGCAATTTCACCAACGCGGAGCTGATCCAAAAAGGTATCGAAAAGAAAAAATTCAGTACGAGCGGAACGCCGGATCCCGGTTTTCAATTTGATCCCAACGGTGAAGTGACCGGCAGCACCGCTGCAACCGACGTGTCAGTAAAATTTTCCGGTTATGTAACGGCGGATTTCGATTATGACGCGACAACCGGCAAATATTTAAAAAGCGAATTCGGCCAAAAACAAATCGATAAAAACAACGATCAGCAAATCGCGGTCGACAACGTGTTTGTTTTGTACGCAGACATTCATCTGTACGCGGGCAGCAAAAAATGGATGGATGTAGAATACGATAAAGGCGGCTCCGGATACTACATATCCAAAGGCACAAAAACAGATTTTACCTGGAGCAAAAGCGGAAGCAATAAACCATTCCGGTTTAAAGACGTTTCCGGCGCAGATTTAAAGGTCAATCCCGGAAAGAGCTGGATCTGTATTGTGTCAGATGAACAAAAAGGAAATACTACCATCAAATAACAGAAAAACAGCAGAATAATAATAATCCCCAACGGGAATGCTTGTTTTGTAATGATTCGGCATTACACGAAAGCATTATGTTGGGGGTTATTTTCATGTCACGGGGGTTTAAAAGATTTTCTCAGGGTCTTTCTCTGTTTACCATAGGCGGTATCGGATATGTTATCATTGAAAACATCTGGCGGGGATATTCGCATATTACCATGTTCTTTGCGGGTGGGTTGTCTTTTCTGTGCATAGAAGTCATGGATGTGCGGCTCGGAAAAAGCGTAAACACCTTTGGAAAATGTATTCTGGGTTCTACCATTATTACGACCATTGAATTTGTCTTCGGATGTATCTTCAATCTTTATTATAAGATGAATGTTTGGGATTATTCACATCTTCCTTTTAATCTGTTCGGTCAAATTTCTTTGGTGTTCAGTTCTTTGTGGTGCCTGCTGACCTATCCGGTGTTGCAAATCGGCAAAGTTATTCGCCGAAACCTGTTCAAAGAGGGCAAAAGAAGACTGGCCTCATCGGGATATCACACCTTGCAAATTTAATCACGTCATAAGCGGCAGAGACAAAAAATTCGCATAACGCCTTTTTTCCTTTCATATGATTAAAACAAGAAAGAAAGGAAAGGAGTGATATCCGTTATGCGAATTTTTGTTATGTCAGGAAAAAAGCTGTTGATTTCCGTCTCTGCCGGTGTCATTGCAATCGCTTGCATCATCGGAGCGGGAATATGGTTGGGGCAAACAGCGCCCACCTCGGTACAGCCGAAGAAATTGCCGATCTATTGCGTAAAAACCGAAGAAAAGCAGATCGCACTGACCTTTGATGCCGCTTGGGGAAATTCCGATACCGATCAACTGATAAACATTTTAAAAAAGCACAACGCTAAAGCCACTTTTTTTACCACCGGAGAATGGGTGAATAAATATCCGGATGATGTCAAAAAACTCTATCAAGCCGGACACGATATTCAGAATCACTCCGATCAACATCCGCATGTTGCAAAGATCAGCGCCGAACAATTAAAAAAGGATACTTTAGCCTGTGACGATAAAATTGAAAAACTGATAGGCAAGCGCCCGACGCTCTACCGCGCACCATATGGAGAATATGATAACGATATGTTGGCTGTTTTTGAAAACGACCTGAAGCATTTTGTAATCCAATGGGATGTTGATAGTAGGGACTGGAAGAGACCGACCGTCGAAAAAATGGTAGAATCGGTCACGAAATCAGTAAAACCGGGTAGTATTTTGCTTTTCCATAACGATTTGGAAAACACGCCGACCGCATTGGATGCGATTTTAACACGACTGGACGCAGAAAACTATCAATATATTTCGGTAAACGAACTCATTCTAAAGGAGAATTACACGATAGACAATAATGGAATGCAAATCAAACAGTAGACCGGTCGAAAAAGCAGTTTTTTTGGTTGAATGGCAAAATACTTTATGATATAATAAATTTATCATATCTGTAAAAGGTTATATTTCGAAGGTTACTTTTAACCGAGTAAGCTTGTGGGCAGTTGCGGCAAAGAAAAATGCCGTTCGCCCACAAGTAACGGTATCAGTTACCGTTCATACCAGATCGTATTGCTGATATGTGCATCGAAGAAAGCCAAATCACAGTCAAACCGTTTTGGCTTTCTTCAAGCACTGACAGAAAATCTACAAGAAATGCACCTATGCTTTTTTTCTATGCTGTTCGGCAATCCTCAAAACCGAAATGTAGAACAAGCACTCTTGCTTGTCCAAAACGCACACCAGTTAAGAAAGGAATCATTATAAAAAATGGAAGAAAAAAGAACGCCGTTGGCTGCAAAAATCACGATCATCGTTTTAAGTATCATCTGTATCCTGCTTTCTGCCGCCCTTGTCTTTCTGTATTTCTCTAAAAACGAATCGGTTGCCGCCATTGCACAGTTGGAAACCGATTTAGATGAAAAACAAAATATTATTGACAACGAAACCATTTCGATTAAAACCTTTAAGAACCATGCGCAGCAATATGGCGCGAATATCCCGTTCCTGCAGAGCTTTTTTGATGATGTGATTGTCTATAAAAACAAGCAGGGCATTGTTTATCAGCCAATCGATGACAGCCTTCCGAAAAATACATATGATTTTAGCATGCTCACTTATAAAAACAGTCAGATTCAATATGAGGACAGCAATGGTGTTGTCGGACTAAAAGGGATTGATGTTTCCAAATATCAGGGCAAAATCGATTGGCAGGCAGTGAAAGAAGACGGCGTTTCTTATGCGTTTATTCGCGCCGGACACCGCGGATATGCACAAGCGGGACAAATCACACAGGATCCTTATCTTACTGCCAATCTGAATGGTGCAGCGAAAGCCGGGGTAGATGTCGGCGTGTATTTCTTCTCCCAAGCGATTACAGCACAGGAAGCCATCGAAGAAGCTGACTTTGTTTTAAACGCGGTAAAAGGACATGCCATTCGGTATCCGATCGTCTTTGATATGGAAGAAATCACCTCAGAAGGAGCGCGAACGGCCAATCTCACGGCTGCGCAGATCACCGATCTGACCATTGCTTTTTGCGAACGAATCAAATCTGCCGGATATACCCCGATGATTTACGGCAATGTGAAATGGATGATGGAACACGTAGAGCTTTCCAGACTCACGCAATACCAAAAATGGTTTGCGCAGTATTACAACAAACCGTTTTTCCCGTATGAATTTCAAATATGGCAGTATACCAACAAAGGCAAGGTCAACGGCATTACAGGCGAAGTAGATCTCAATTTATGCTTTGTCAATTATAATGATCAGCCTGTCCAATCCAATGACATTCCTGAATAGGAAGTGCCTCGCCGGCATTGTCGTTGAAGTTGTCCGGCGAGTATTGATATCATCTCAAGCAAAATTCCAAGACAAAACAAAAAAGGAGAAATTGTATGCAGTATCAAATCGTAGGAGAACCTTTGTCCGCTGTCATTTGTAATGTGGAAGCCGGCGAAACGCTGATTACCGAACGTGGCTCTATGAGCTGGATGACACCGAATATGCAGATGGAAACCTCTTCCAACGGCGGCTTCGGCAAAGCCATCGGCAGAATGTTTGCCGGTGAAGCTCTGTTCCAAAACCGTTATACCGCGCAAGGCGGCCCCGGTCAAATCACCTTTGCTTCCAGCTTTCCGGGATCTATCAAGGTGTTCAATATCTCTCCCGGCAATGAAATGGTCGTGCAAAAAAGCGGCTTTTTAGCCAGTGAAGCCGGTGTAGAATTGTCTGTGTTCTTTCAGAAAAAATTGGGAGCGGGATTTTTTGGCGGCGAAGGATTTATCATGCAAAAGCTTTCCGGAAACGGCATCGCCTTTGTGGAAATAGACGGCCACGCCTGTGAGTATGTATTGGCAGCCGGCCAGTCCATGATAGTTGACACCGGCTATTTGGCTGCCATGACGGCGTCCTGCTCCATTGAAATCGTATCGGTTCCCGGCTTGAAAAACAAGCTTTTAGGCGGAGAAGGGTTCTTCAATACCGTAGTAAGAGGACCCGGTCGGATCATTTTACAAACCATGCCGATTAGTGCTGTTGCCGGCTCTCTGAGGGCCTTCTTTCCAAGTTCTAACTAATACTGAAATCTAATGAAACGCTTTCAATCAGATTTTAGTATAAATAATGTCTGCTGAACAAATCAAAAAATTGATTTGTTCGAACGGCTATTGCCGTATAAACCAAGAAAAATACGAATTTTCGCATTTTTCTTGGTTCAGACATTTCTTGATGCGAACACAGATTTCGATTTCAGAATGAAATCGAAATACAAAGTGCAAGGCTTTTTACAAAAGCAATCAAAAATCCTTGCACTTTGTCAATTCAAAAACAACGGCAAAATACTTTGCTGTCGTTGTTTTTGAATTGTTCAGTGAGCATTAAATAACATTCACAAAAACCAACCTGCCCAGACGAAATGCCGGGCAGGTTGGTTTTTGTGCTGCTCATCCGCATAATCCCGAAAATCAATCCATGACTTTTCAGTATCACACAGCGAGCGATCTGTATTATTCAATTTCCAGATGACGTCCGGTGTCAGCCGGTTTGTCTTTTTTCGGCAGCGTCAGTTTTAAAACGCCCTGCTCATATTTTGCTTTAATTGCATCCTCATCGATACCGGAAATATCAAATTGTCTGCAATACGAGCCGTATGAACGCTCACAGCGGACATATTTATTTTTCTTATCTTTTTCCTCATGCTCGGAATGACGCTCCGCGCGGATCGTCAGGATGTTGTTGCCGATATCCAACTTAATGTCTTTCTTGTCAAATCCGGGCATATCCGCTTCCAGAATATATTCGTTACCGTTATCTACGATATCGGTTTTAAATTCGGACAGCATACCGTTTTCAAAAGATAAGAAAGGAAAATCAAAAAAGTCTTTTTCAAAATTCCGCATCTCACGGACAGGATCATAGCCTTCCATTGAATTTCTGCGATTATAAGGTCTTAAGTCAAACATATAAATTACCCCCGAATACATAATGTTATTTTTTAATATAATCCGGTTGCACTTTATCGCGTTCGATTGGGATTATTGAGGTCATCGGACGTTTATAGCCTCCACATTTTTACCACCCTCTATTTTATCTGTCTGATGATATCTGTTGATCTTTTTCCTTTCAACACTTATTATTTTAATCACCAATCTGCATTTTTGTGTTATATCTTTTTTAAAAAAATATTAATTTTAGCACTCTCATATCGAGAGTGCTAAAATTGTTGAATAATGATATTTACTGTCATTTTGCAGTTAAAATTTCAACCGCCTCATACGTGCCGTTAACCGGAAATAATGCTGTCCTTATGCAGTTCCCAGCCGAAATCACCATGATAGATCATCTGTTTTGTCATGCCCCCGTCAACACAAATATTTTCTCCGGTGATAAAACCTGCCTTGTCGGAACAAAGGAATAATACCATGTGGGCAATATCCAGCGGATTTCCTACCCTGCCGGCAGGATGCTGTACGGCATCTGCACCATGATATTCCGTAAATTCTGTATCTATCCATCCCGGAGAAACCGAATTGACCCTCACTTTTCCCGCAAGACTAACCGCCAATGCGTGAGTCAACGCCGTTATCCCGCCTTTCGCAGCAGTATAACTCTCGGTATTGGGTTGGCTCATTCTGTCACGGGAGGAGGAAATATTCACGATCGAGCCGCCCGGCGCAAAATGCTTCTGAAACAGCTTGGTCAGCATATACGGCGCGCTGACACCCACTCGAAGCACATAATTAAAATCATCATAGGAGCAATGCTCAATTCCTCCCCTGGATAACATTGCATTGTTAATCAAAAAATCAATATGACCATAATCGGAGATCACTTTTTGCGCGAATGCCGAAAGCACGGATTCTTCGGCAATATCACCGGTAAAATAATCATTCGGCGTTTTGTCAATGATGCAAACGTGCGCTCCGTTTTTTCGAAATTCTTCTGCGATCGATTTGCCGATTCCTTTCGCGCCGCCGGTAACAACGGCAACCTTATTCTGAAACATCTTTCCTATTCTCACCTTTCCACAGCATTTTTGGGATTGATCTATCATCACAAAAGCAGGTCACGAATCGAAGCGACCTGCTTTTTAGAAATATATAACCTATTTGTGATACAATTTTTTCGTTTGATATTTCGGTTCGCAAGTCAGATTCATTCCCAGCTTGCGGAAAGTCACCTCATCCACCTGTGACAAAATCACCGAAGAATGTGCTTCACATCCATGAAGCTTTTCCAACTGTTTCATTGCCAATTCAGCGACAGGATTGGTTGCAGCACTGATTGTCAACGCAATCAAGATTTCATCGGTATGCAATCTCGGATTATGATTGCCTAAATGGTCGGTTTTCAAATGTTGGATTGGCTCAATAATTGTAGGAGAGATTAAATGCATATCATGATTGATACCGCCAAGATATTTCAAAGCGTTCAGCAGCGCCGCCGAAGAAGCACCCAGCAGAGAAGATGTCTTTCCGGTAACGATTTTACCGTCTGCAAGCTGTATGGCCGCTGCCGGCATACCGGTCTGCTCGGCTCTTTCTACCGCCGCAGTTGCAACTTTGCGATCCGCCGTACTGATACCTGCTTGATTCATCAGCAGCTCGATCTTATAGACTGCTTCCGCGTTCAGTCGTCCTTGACGCTGCTCACACAAGGACTGATAATACCGACGGATAATTTCCTGTTTTGACGCCTCACATACTACTGCATCATCAATGATGCAATTGCCCGCCATGTTGACTCCCATATCAGTAGGAGAATGATAAGGACTTTTTCCGGTAATCTTCTCAAAAATCGTATTTAAGATCGGGAACACTTCTACATCCCGGTTGTAGTTTACCGTGGTTTTTCCATAAGCCTCCAAATGGAAAGGATCTATCATATTGACGTCGTTTAAGTCGGCGGTAGCCGCTTCATATGCCAGGTTAACCGGATGCTTCAGCGGTAAATTCCAAATCGGGAAAGTTTCAAACTTTGCATATCCTGATTTGATACCGCGCTTATACTCATGATACAGCTGTGACAGGCAGGTTGCCATTTTACCGCTTCCGGGACCGGGCGCAGTCACCACTACAAGCGGTCTGGTGGTCTCAATGTATTCGTTTTTTCCATATCCGTCATCGCTGACAATCAGCGGAATATTGCCGGGATATCCTGCAATAGGATAATGCAGATATACTTTTATGTTCAAGCTTTCCAAGCGCTTTTTAAAATTATCGACCACAGCTTGTCCGTTATATTGTGCAATGACTACACTGCCGACATACAAATCGCTGTCCCGAAAGGCGTCAATCAGTCGGAGAACATCTAAATCATAAGTGATTCCCAAATCACCGCGGATCTTATTCTTTTCGATATCGGTTGCATTAATCACGATTACGATTTCCGCTTGCTCGGAAAGCTGCAAAAGCATTTTGATTTTGCTGTCGGGTGCAAATCCGGGAAGGACGCGAGAGGCATGATAATCGTCAAACAATTTACCTCCAAATTCCAAATATAGCTTGTTGTCAAATTGTTCAATCCGTTTCAAAATTTGTTCAGACTGCATTTTCAAATATTTGTCGTTATCAAATCCTATTGCCATCACATTTTTTCCTTTCCGGTTATTTTTATCTCTATCTTATTTATTATAAAGTTTTTTAACTCGTATTACAACTATATTTTTCATTTTTCTTTTATTTTTTGCTCAAAAATAAAAGAAATACAAAAATTTAAACTAGAAAATACAAAAAGACTGTTTGCTTTGTCAGACTGTTTTATTGGTTTATCCTACTATATTTCTTTTTTCGGATTGCGCTCGGATTCACAGATGCAAAAAGTGCTACATAAAAAACGCTGATGCAATCGCATCAGCGTTTTTTGATGATCGGTTATTAATTATTCATTGATTGAAGTAACAACACCGGAACCAACGGTACGTCCGCCTTCACGAATAGCGAAACGGAGACCTTCTTCAATAGCGATAGGAGTAATCAGCTCAACAGAGATGGTTACGTTATCGCCAGGCATACACATTTCTGTGCCTTCCGGAAGTTTGATGATACCGGTAACGTCAGTTGTTCTGAAATAGAACTGCGGACGATAGTTGTCAAAGAACGGAGTGTGACGACCGCCCTCTTCTTTTTTCAGGATATAAACCTGACCGGAGAATTTAGTGTGCGGATGGATGGAACCGGGTTTGCAGAGAACCTGACCACGTTCGATATCGGAACGCTGAATACCACGGAGCAGAGCACCAATGTTATCGCCGGCTTCAGCATAATCCAAAATTTTACGGAACATTTCGATACCGGTAACAACTGTTTTCATTTTCTCGTCTTTCAAACCAACGATTTCAACTTCATCACTGGTCTTGAGCTGACCTCTCTCAACTCTACCGGTAGCAACAGTACCACGACCGGTAATGGTGAATACGTCCTCAACAGGCATCAAGAAAGGCAGATCTGCTTTTCTCTCAGGAGTCGGGATATATTGGTCAACTGCATCCATCAATTCCAAAATCGGAGCATAAGCCGGATCATTCAGATCGTCCGGAGCTTCCAGAGCCTGCAAAGCAGAACCTTTGATGATCGGAATATCGTCGCCCGGGAAATCATAGCTGGAGAGCAGGTCACGGATTTCCATCTCAACGAGCTCTAACAATTCCGGATCGTCAACCTGATCCGCTTTGTTCATGAATACAACAATATAAGGAACGCCAACCTGACGAGCGAGCAGGATGTGCTCACGAGTCTGAGCCATCGGTCCGTCGGAAGCAGCAACAACCAGGATTGCGCCGTCCATCTGAGCAGCACCGGTGATCATGTTCTTAACGTAGTCAGCATGTCCGGGGCAGTCAACGTGAGCATAGTGACGAGCATCGGTCTCATACTCAACGTGAGCGGTATTGATTGTAATACCACGCTCTCTCTCTTCCGGAGCCTTATCGATCATATCGTAAGCTTCGTATTTTGCCTGACCTTTGAGTGCCAATGTTTTTGTAATGGCAGCAGTCAGAGTAGTTTTACCATGGTCAACGTGACCGATGGTACCAATGTTAACATGGGGCTTTGTTCTTTCAAATTTAGCCTTAGCCATAGGGATATCCTCCTTTTTATAAATAGAAAATGATTTTTTGTTTTATCTACATTTGGAAACTCCAAATATACATAATCATACTACTTTTCCATTTTAACAAGAAAATGGAAAAAAAGCAAGCAGTTTTTGCCGATTTTACGAATAAAAGAGGAATAAATCCATTAATCGTTGTTTTTATTTCTTTCACTCATGATCTTTTCAGCAATAGACTTCGGTACTTCGATATAATGGCTCGGTTCCATCGTGTATTGTCCACGTCCCTGAGTCTTAGAACGCAGGTCATTGGAATAACCGAACATTTCGGACAACGGTACAAACGCATTAATTTGCTGTGCGCCGACACGAGCTTCCATACCCTGGATTTGTCCACGGCGAGAGTTCAAATCGCCGATAACATCGCCCATGTAATCCTCCGGAACAATAACGACAACTTTCATGATCGGCTCCAAAAGAACCGGATCGCCTTTTCTCATGGCTTCCTTAAATGCCATAGAACCGGCAATCTTAAATGCCATTTCAGAAGAGTCGACTTCATGATAAGAACCGTCATACAGCGTAACCTTGACATCGACAACAGGATATCCGGCTAACACACCGGCCTGCATAGCGCCTCTGATACCGGCGTCAACAGCGGGGATGTATTCCTTCGGAATCGCACCACCGACGACCTTGTTAATAAATTCATAGCCTTTGCCGCTTTCATTCGGCTCAACAATAATTTTAACATGACCGTATTGACCTTTACCACCGGACTGACGCGCATATTTGTGGTCAACATCAGCAGATTTGCGGATGGTTTCTTTATAAGCAACCTGTGGCGCACCGACGTTCGCTTCTACCTTAAACTCACGAAGCAGTCTGTCGACAATAATTTCCAGATGAAGCTCACCCATACCGGAAATAATGGTCTGACCGGTTTCCTCATTGGTATAGGTGCGGAAAGTCGGGTCTTCTTCCGCCAGTTTTGCCAAAGCAATACCCATTTTTTCCTGACCAGCTTTTGTTTTCGGCTCGATAGCCAAGCTGATAACCGGTTCCGGGAATACCATGTTTTCCAAAATAACCGGGTTCTTCGGATCACACAATGTATCACCGGTAGTAGTGGATTTCAAGCCAACTGCCGCCGCGATATCTCCCGCGTAACAAGTTTCAATATCTTGTCTGTGGTTTGCGTGCATCTGCAAAATACGTCCGATTCTTTCGTTGGTATCTTTGCTGGAATTATAAACGCTGGTTCCGGCGTTGATGGTACCCGAATAAACACGGAAGAAACAGAGTTTTCCGACAAACGGGTCAGTCGCAATTTTAAACGCCAACGCCGCAAACGGAGCTTCATCAGAAGAAGGTCTCTCCACTTCTTCCTCGGTTCTCGGATCAATACCCTTAATGTGCGGTACATCTGTCGGAGCAGGCATATAGTCAACAATTGCATCCAGCAACATCTGAACGCCTTTGTTTCTATAAGAAGTTCCGCAGGTAACCGGTACCATGGTATTATCAATGGTTGCTTTACGAATAGCGCCTTTGATTTCCTCGATCGTCAGTTCTTCCCCATCGAGATATTTCATCATCAGTTCTTCGTCTGTTTCAGCAACTGCTTCTACCAAAGCGGCATGGTATTCATCTGCTTTTTCTTTCATATCGGCAGGAATATCGGTAACATCAAATTCCTTGCCCAAATCGTCTTTATAGATTTCAGCTTTCATCGTTACCAGATCAATGATACCGGTAAAGGTATCCTCTGCGCCGATCGGAAGCTGAATCGGAACAGCATTACATTTCAGACGGTCTTTCATCATCGAAACAACATTGTAAAAATCTGCTCCGGTGATATCCATCTTATTTACATAAGCCATTCTCGGAACGTGATAGTTGTCTGCTTGTCTCCAAACAGTTTCAGACTGAGGCTCAACCCCGCCTTTCGCACAAAAAACAGTTACAGACCCGTCTAATACGCGAAGAGAACGTTCTACTTCAACAGTGAAGTCAACGTGTCCGGGGGTATCAATAATATTGATTAGGTGACACTTCCAGAAAGCAGTGGTCGCAGCGGAGGTAATGGTGATACATCTCTCCTGCTCTTGCTGCATCCAGTCCATCGTCGCGGTACCCTCGTGGGTTTCACCGATCTTATGCGTTCTTCCTGTATAGAACAAAATACGCTCGGTGGTGGTCGTTTTACCGGCATCGATGTGGGCCATTATGCCAATATTACGGGTAAGCTCCAGTGATACTTCTCTTGGCATAGTAACCTCCTAAGATTAAAAACATCTAAACATAATCGGCTTGACGCGGCATATGCCACGCCAAAGCCACTGTACTTTGCGGATCGTTGAACTACCATCTGTAATGTGCAAAAGCTCTGTTGGCTTCGGCCATTTTGTGGGTATCTTCCCGCTTCTTTACTGCTCCGCCGGTGTTGTTGAGTGCATCCAGCATTTCTGCTGCCAAACGCTCACGCATCGTCTTTTCTCCTCTGGCACGAGCATATGTGGTCAACCAACGCAAACCAAGTGTTTCTCTTCTGTCCGGACGGACTTCCATAGGAACCTGGTAAGTTGCGCCGCCGACACGGCGTGCTTTTACTTCCAATACGGGCATGATATTCTCCATAACCTCAGTAAATACCTCTAATGGGTCTTTTCCGGTTTTTTCCCGAACAATATCGAATGCGCCGTAAACAATTTTCTGAGCAACACCTTTTTTACCGTCCAGCATAACATTGTTAATCAGACGAGTAACAAATTTGGAATTGTAAAGCGGATCTGGCAAAACATCACGTTTTGCAATATTACCTCTTCTTGGCACTTCGCTTCCCTCCTTCACATAATAATGAGTTCATCGGTACTCGAAAGCGTCAAACTCCCGTTTTGCCACAGCCGGCAAACCGCACTGTGACTTATTATGCCAATATCAAGGCGTTTTATGTTAAAACTGCCAAAATAAGGGCAAGTGACTTTTTTACAAGTTACAATTCGGAGTTTTCACTACTTCGCAGCACCAGCTTTTGGACGTTTTGCTCCATACTTGGAACGGGCTTGCATTCTCTTCGCCACACCCTGTGCATCCAAAGTACCACGGATAATGTGGTAACGGGTACCGGGAAGGTCCTTAACACGTCCGCCACGGATCAAAACAACGCTGTGCTCCTGCAAGTTGTGACCAACACCGGGGATATAAGCCGTTACTTCGTTTCCGTTTGTGAGCTTAACCCTGGCAACCTTTCTCAATGCTGAGTTCGGCTTTTTCGGAGTTAATGTTCTAACAGCAGTACAAACACCACGTTTCTGCGGAGAGCTTAAATCAATAGACTTCTTCTGCAAAGAGTTAAAACCCTTTTGGAGCGCAGGAGCAGTTGATTTTTTCTCAACCACAGCTCTTCCTTTTCTGACCAGCTGGTTAAATGTAGGCATATCGCACCTCCTTCATTCAAAATATACTCCGGCATTTTACCGGAGAATGTATGTCAAACGGCTTTGCAGCGCAAAGCCGTCTAACCGCATTATCTCACGCCTTAATATTTTATCATTAAATGCAAGCGTTTGTCAAGCATCAAATCCTTATAGAAGACGCTTTTTTAAAAATCTGTCGAAATTTCCTTAACCGCGCCTACCGGCTCTGCTTTGGTTGGTACAACCTGCACATCGCGGTAGCATGCCATACCGGTACCGGCAGGAATCAGTTTACCGATGATGACGTTTTCTTTCAAGCCCATCAGCGGGTCAACCTTACCCTTAATCGCCGCTTCGGTCAACACTCTGGTGGTTTCCTGGAAGGACGCGGCAGACAGGAAGCTGTCGGTTGCAAGAGATGCCTTAGTGATACCGAGCATTACCGGAATAAAGGTTGCTTTGGCAAGTCCTGCCTCGCCGGCATCCAATCTTTCCTGTATCTTCTTGTTTTCGTGCAACACCTCGGCACGATCCACCAACGCGCCCGGCAGCAAATCAGTGCTTCCGGCTTCGTCGATTCTGACTTTCCGCATCATCTGACGAACGATAACCTCAATATGCTTATCGTTGATATCAACACCTTGCATCCGGTAAACTTTCTGTACTTCGGAAATCAGATAATTCTGTACTTCCTGTTCACCCTTGACCGCCAGCACATCGTGCGGATTGATAGAACCTTCGGTCAGCGGATCACCTGCAAGCACCTTATCTCCGTCGGTCACCTTCAAGCGATAGCCATAAGGAATCGGATATTGTTTTTCCTCTCCGTCCTCACCGGTAATGATCGCATGACGCACCCGTTTGATTTCATCCAGCCGAACGGTACCCGAAATTTCGGTAATAATCGCAGAGCTCTTCGGACGTCTGCCCTCAAATAACTCCTCAACACGGGGAAGACCCTGTGTGATATCCTCTGCCGACGCAATACCGCCGGTATGGAAGGTTCTCATCGTCAACTGCGTACCAGGCTCACCGATAGACTGTGCCGCAATGATACCAACCGCCTCGCCGACCGCAACGGTTTTTCCGTTTGCCAGGTTGGAGCCGTAACATTTCGCGCAAACACCCTGTTTTGCATGGCAGGTCAGTACAGAACGAATCTTCAGCGTTTCAATTCCGGCTGCGAGTACTTTCTTCGCATCCGAATCATCCATCATTTTATCCTTGGAGATTAGCACTTCACCGGTCTGCGGATCCAACAAATCCTCCACCAGGTAACGTCCGCACAAACGCTCGGACAACGGCTCAATCATCTCATTGCCTTCCTTGATGGAGTAGATCTCCAAGCCTTCATCGGTGCCGCAATCATCCTGACGAATGATCACATCCTGAGAAACATCGACCAAACGACGAGTCAGGTAACCTGAGTCAGCCGTTCTCAAAGCGGTATCGGCAAGACCTTTTCTCGCACCACGGGAAGAAATGAAGTATTCCAAGATATTCAAGCCTTCCCGGTAGTTTGCCTTGATCGGGATCTCGATCGTAACACCGGCGGTGTTCGCAATCAATCCACGCATACCTGCAAGCTGTTTGATCTGGTTCATACTACCACGAGCGCCGGAATCCGCCATCATAAAGATCGGGTTGTAAGCGTCCAAGTTGTCTGCCAGTGCATCCGAAACCTTTTTTGTGGTGCCTTCCCATGTTTTGATCACTAAATTGTGACGCTCCTCGTTGGAGATCAAACCTCTGCGGAACTGCTTATTGATATCACTGATACTGTTTTCCGCTTCTTGCAGCAATTCTTTTTTCTGCGGCGGAATGACCGCGTCGCAAACCGCAACGGTAATCGCGCCCTTGGTAGAATATTTAAAGCCCTGTGCTTTAATGCGGTCAAGCACCTCAGCGGTTCTGGAAGTACCATGTACTTTAATACAGCGGTCAATGATCTGTCCCAACTGCTTCTTTCCGACTTTGAAAGTAATTTCAAGGTCAAGCAGATTCTCGGACTTGGTACGGTCTACATAACCCAAGTCCTGCGGGATCGGATCGTTGAAGATCAGTCGTCCGACCGTCGCGTCGATCAATTTGGAGACGGTACGATCTCCGAATGTTTTGGACATCCGTACTTTAATGGCCGCGTGGAGAGAAACTGCGCCCGCCTGATAAGCCATCAATGCCTCATTGACATCCCGGAACACCTTGCCTTCGCCCAATTCTCCGTCCTTTTGCAAGGTCAGGTAGTAAGAACCAAGTACCATATCCTGCGTCGGAACCGCAACCGGACGCCCGTCAGAAGGTTTCAACAGGTTGTTCGCCGCAAGCATCAAAAATCTTGCTTCTGCCTGTGCTTCCGCAGAAAGCGGTACGTGTACAGCCATCTGGTCGCCGTCGAAGTCGGCATTATAAGCGGTACAAACCAGCGGATGCAGCTTTAACGCACGTCCCTCAACCAAAATCGGCTCAAACGCCTGAATACCCAATCTATGCAAGGTAGGAGCACGGTTCAACAACACCGGGTGGTCTTTGATGACCGTTTCCAGAGCGTCCCAAACCTCCGGTTTCGCACGCTCTACCATTTTTCTGGCGCTCTTAATATTGTTGGAAACACCGGTTTCCACCAGCCGTTTCATCACAAACGGCTTAAACAGCTCTAACGCCATCTCTTTCGGCAAACCGCACTGATACATCTTCAATTCCGGTCCGACAACGATAACCGAACGTCCCGAATAGTCGACACGTTTACCTAACAGGTTCTGGCGGAAACGTCCCTGCTTCCCTTTCAGCATATCGGACAGGGATTTTAACGGACGATTGTTCGGTCCGGTCACCGGACGTCCCCGTCTGCCGTTGTCAATCAGAGCGTCTACTGCTTCCTGCAGCATTCTCTTCTCGTTGCGCACGATAATATCGGGAGCATTTAACTCCAACAGCCGTTTCAGACGGTTATTCCGGTTGATGACACGGCGATACAGATCGTTTAAGTCGGAGGTGGCAAAACGGCCGCCGTCCAACTGAACCATCGGACGGATATCCGGCGGTATCACCGGGATGACATCCATAATCATCCATTCCGGACGGTTTCCGGAAAGACGAAATGCTTCTACAACTTCCAACCGTTTCAGAATCCGAACCCGTTTCTGCCCTGCAACCGTTTCCAGTTCGGTCTTGAGTTCGGCGCTCAATTTTTCAAGATCCAGTTCCTTCAGCAGATATTGGATCGCTTCGGCGCCCATACCCGCTTTGAAATCATCTTCATACTTTTCCCGCATATCGGCGTACTCTTTTTCGGACAAAAGCTGTCCCTTCTCCAGTACGGTATTGCCGGGATCGGTAACAATATATTTTGCAAAATAAAGAACTTCTTCCAACCGTCTGGGAGAGATGTCAAGAATCAAACCCATGCGGGACGGAATCCCTTTAAAATACCAGATATGGGAAACCGGTGCCGCCAATTCAATATGACCCATCCGTTCTCTTCTGACCTTGGCGCGGGTAACCTCAACGCCGCAGCGGTCACAGATTTTCCCTTTGTAACGCAATCTTTTATATTTACCGCAATGACATTCCCAGTCTTTGGTCGGACCGAAAATTCTTTCGCAGAACAAACCATCCCGTTCCGGCTTCAAGGTACGGTAGTTAATGGTTTCCGGCTTTTTTACCTCGCCGTAAGACCAACTTCTGATTTGTTCCGGAGATGCCAAGCCGATTTTTATAGATTCAAAAACATTAAATTCCATTCTTGTTCCTTACCCTTTCCGGCATTATGCCGTATGAAATTTGTGTTGCCGCAGCCGCGGCAGAGCAAAATGAATCAACAAGACTTTGCTTTAAAAATCATCGTCATCAAACGCATCATCCAGATCAAAATCCAGCGGCTCATCATCCACAATTTCAACGTCATAATCATCCAAATCAGGTGCTTCCACACCGTATCCGTCCATGTCATCTTCTACTTCAACATCGCTGAAAGCGTCGTCATCCACCGGCTGCAAGCCCATATCGTCATCATCGTCAAAGTTCTGCTTCAAGTCAATTTCTTCATTGTTCTTATCCAGTACCTTGACATCCAATCCGAGAGACTGCAATTCCTTAATCAGCACCTTAAAGGATTCCGGAACGCCCGGCTTCGGTACGTTCTGACCTTTCACAATCGCTTCGTAGGTCTTGACACGTCCAACCACGTCGTCCGACTTCACCGTCAGGATCTCCTGCAAGGTGTAAGCAGCGCCGTAAGCTTCCAGTGCCCAAACCTCCATCTCACCGAAACGCTGACCGCCGAACTGCGCTTTACCGCCCAAAGGCTGCTGCGTAACCAAAGAATAAGGTCCGGTAGAACGAGCATGAATCTTATCATCAACCAAATGATGGAGCTTCAAATAATACATATATCCGACCGTAACCGGATTATCGAATTGTTCGCCGGTACGTCCGTCATACAAAATCGTCTTTCCGTCTTCCCGCAAGCCGGCTTCTCTCAGGCAAGCGGCGATATCATCCTCGTGCGCGCCGTCAAATACCGGAGTCATGATCTTCCAGCCGAGTGCCTTTGCGGCATAGCCCAAATGGACTTCCAACACCTGACCGATATTCATACGGGACGGAACGCCCAACGGGTTGAGCACGATGTCCAGCGGCGTGCCATCCGGCAGGAACGGCATATCCTCCTGCGGCAAAATACGGGATACAACACCCTTATTTCCGTGACGGCCTGCCAT
>JAQXIB010000003.1 GCA_029007575.1 Clostridiales bacterium
GTAGTATCGATTTCGGTAATCGTTTCGGGCTCGCCCTCTACCGGATTGTATTTGTGATCTACTCGAACGCTCACTTTTTCCATTTCAGAGGTAATGGTGATGATCGCGGAAGTTCCGGTCATGGTGTACTGACCGTCCGCATAAGTGAGACCGCCGTCTATTTTGGTGTTCACATGACTGTAATGAGAAGCAGAAAAATCAAGCACTTTTTCATCAACGTTAATCACATCGCCCTTGTTCACGGTGATTTTGCCGTTTTCAGGAGCATTAGACGGACGTTCGCCGCCAATAAAGACATAATTAACGGTCAAGCCTGCCTCGATCTTGGTGTAACCGATATCGATATAAGTCGTTCCTTTGCTGACAGTAGTTGCCGGCTCGATCATAAACTTGCCGTCATTATAGTTGCCATCCGGCTTCGGCTTAAACGCATTCATGTTGATTTTGCTTGTATCAATCGGTGTGCCGACAAAAGCATCGGTCATATAATTGTATTCGCCCAAATACTCACTGTTGTTAGAAAGATTATAATATCTTACCACAACATTGCCTTTCGCATGGCGATACAGCACCTTCACGATCTGTGTGCCGCTGATAAATTTAGACGGCACCGGAGAAGTTTCGATGGTTCCTTGGTCATAGTTGTCCCGAATAGCAGCAGGAATGTCATTTCTGTTCTTGCTGACATCGATGGAGGACTTCTCAAACGGAGTATCTACCACACCGGTAAAAATGGCGTCTTCCCCGACTTTTACTTCGCCGGTTTGGGTTTCATAGAAATATTCTACTTTAATGTTGCCCTTTTCGGGAGCGATTTTATATTGGAAATATACCTTTTCGGTCGGATGAGATAAGGTTAAAGAAACTTGCTTGGAAGCCTCGCCCGCCAATTCGTAAGTTGGTGTTTGATCCTTGGCCAAGATGGTGTGTACCTGTCCTTGGCCTAAGCTGTAAGCGCCCTGCTCGGTATAAATCTGAAATGCCTGTTCGGGAGTTTCTACCACACGTCCGTCCCGGCTGATCGGCTGACCTTGGTCATTTACCAGATAACCGAGTACCGTAATAGTGCCTTTGCCGATTTGAACTTCCGGAACAACGAAGTCCTTCGCCGCGTCACGATCTTTCGCATCGGTATAATACATCGTTGTTTGTCCGTTGGTCGGATAATATACATCAGAAACGGCATCGTCATCAATGGTGACGCGATAAGTCAGCGTAATGGTCTGACCCTCAACCACCTTGCCGATATTCCAACGCAGGGTTTCGGTCTCGGCATTATAAGTGACCGTAGCGCCTGCCGGTGTAACCGTATAATCAGAAGCGCTGAAGCTGTCGCCCGCAATGTTCAAATTAAATTTCTCGCCCATCGGGTCGATAACAAAGGCATCTTCCGCCGCATAAACAAGCTTTTCGACCAAGCTCAGCAAAGTAGCTGTCAAGCCGCTTCCGGTTGCCGAATAATAACCATCTTTACCGCAGTAAGATAAAACCGAATCATCCTCTAAATTGTAGCCGATGGTATAAATATCGATGCCGGCTGCATCCGCTGCGTCCGCCGCGTTTTTGGTTGCGGTAACAACATTGCTGGTTGTATCGCTGCCGTTTCCGATACGATCGCCATCGCTGTCATATGCGTATGTCGGCAAACCGTCGCTGAGCACGATCATGATCTTGTTCGCGCCTTCTCTGCCGCCCTCCAGCATTTTCTGTGCTTTCCGAATGCCGCCGTGAATATTGGTTCCGCCTCCGGCTGTCAAACCGTTAATTGAGTCTTTCACAGCCTGAATGTCGGTTGTTAATTCCTGCTCTATCTTTTCATACGAAGCAAAAGAAACCACGCCGAATTGCAAAGACACTGTGGACAATGCCGCCTGTGTCAAAAACGCTTCATAAGCCTCTTTGGCAACCTGCATTCTGCTCTTATAGCAATACTCGCCGTATTCCAGATCAGGATCATTGGTGTTTACCCTGTGGGTATGGTTACTCTCACTCTTACCGCAGATATAACAGGACGCACTGTGCCGATGCGCCACCTTGTCGCATTTTTCAGTATTACAGTTCCCGTCTCTGTGAGTGTGTTGTTCTTTGCCACAGGTAGCAGGTGCAATAGAACCAATGCCAACAGAGCCCGTGTAACTGTACCAAGCTCCATTGATATAGATTACCTTTTCATCTCTCGAAAAACTTCTTCTATAAACATAACCATTGCTTGGATTAGATGGCGCTCCGAGGCCTGCAGATGCTCCACCGCCAGCCCCGTTATAGCAAGCTGTACTATGCGAATGCAACTCTTTAGAACAGCAAGCTGCTGTGTGTGTATGTTCTTCCAAGCCGCAGCCGAGACAACTGTCACTGTGCTGATGAGATTCTTTGTTGCAGACCAACAAATCATCGGTGGTTCCGGCGGAAAAATTCATACTTCCCGAAGTATCGATGACCAAAACCACATCGGTTGGTTTGGAAGGCATATTTTTGCCCTCTACCTTCAGTTGGATATCCCATTGATTTTGGGTGTCTTCCACCAGTGTTGCGGTTTTTTCCAAATTAACTGCGCCCGCATCCGGATAATTCAAATCATTATAATACTGATAATCCGGATCCGCGGCAAACGCTGTAAGATTGATTGGTATCAGCGATGTGACCGCGATTGCGGTGGAAACCAACAAACTGACAACGCGTTTTCCGAGTTTCATCTCAAAAAATCCCCCTTTTCATACAATCTGTTTCCTTTAATTTTCTTCTGACTCCCAATTAACTGTCACCTCATCATTTCCGTCAAGCGCCTCATCCATTAATTTCAGCAGTTCCAGTGCGCTGCGGAAACGCTGTGTTTTGTTAGCGTCTACCCATTGTACCGTACCTTGCCAAGTGGCATTTTGACGAAACTGAACATGAACAACAAAGTTGGCTTTTCCGGAAAGTGGTTCTTGCTGCTCCATCCGTTCACCTGATTTCTTTATCAATTTTTGATTGAGGTTTTTTCCAAACCGCCTGTGAGCCATCGACGATTGCGGAAAATGTAATTTATCAAACAAGCTTTCCAAAACGGACATCATTTCATAAGTGTTTCGGAACGGCACACACGCCTTGTAAAACGTGCTGTAAACAACGCCCTGTAATTCTTTGTTATAATAAGAATCCACCCGAACATTGGCTTTCGCCGCTACGCTTGTTATCAACGCCATTCATTATTTCCTTCCTTTCCCTCCGGATTTTCTGTAAAACCGACTGTTATCCAAAGTATCTAATACTAAAATCTAATGAAACACTTTAATTCTTTCCGACCTGAATTGAACCGAAACGTGTTATCCTCCTTGCCGGGCGTCAGCCCGGCGTCGTCGTCTGCCTTTTCCGGTACAATTCATTCTCGAAAATTGATTAAAGCTTTCAATTAGATTTTAGTATAAGCCGTTTTTTACATCATACGAACATTTTAACGTTCGTCAGTCACACATCAGTCACAAAACATAAACTTTTTTTAAAATCCGTTATTTATTTTTTAACCAGCCATTATCAAACAAATGAATAATTTTATTATAACGTTGACCGGTCATCTGCCGGTCACAAATCTGGATATTGTTTCCGTTTTTCTTTGCTAATGCGCATAATAAAAAACGGCAAAAGCCGTTTTGCGTGTATAAGTATATCACTAATATATGTCGTATCTTGTAAAAAATTGCCATTCGCAAAAATAAATTTTACAGACGCTCTCAGAAAAACAAAAATGAGCCGCTCCGATTGCTCGGAACGGCTCAGCTTTTGCACAGTCAATCTAAAATTCAATTTTCTCGCGGATAAAGTCAACCAGTTTGTCAATGGAGATCCGCTCCTGCTCCATCGTATCTCGGTCACGGACAGTGACGCAGCCATCCTCCACACTTTCGAAATCGTAGGTGATACAGAACGGCGTACCGATTTCATCCTGACGGCGATAACGCTTTCCGATCGAGCCGGCATCGTCATAGTCGACCATAAAGTGCTTTGCAAGCATCTCGCGTACCGCATCCGCCTGTTCACCCAGCTTTTTGGAAAGCGGCAGTACACATGCCTTAAAGGGCGCCAATGCCGGATGAAGATGAAGCACAACACGGGAATCGTTCTCTCCAACCGTTTCCTCGTCATATGCCTCGCAGAGGAACGCAAGCGCAACACGGTCAGCACCTAACGACGGCTCGATTACATAGGGAACATAGCGCTCATTAGTCTCCGGATCGAAATAATCCAGTGCTTTTCCACTGTGATTAATATGCTGTGTTAAATCAAAATCGGTACGGTCCGCAATGCCCCATAGCTCGCCCCAGCCAAACGGGAATACAAACTCGATATCGGTTGTCGCATTGGAATAATGAGAAAGTTCTTCGGGGTCATGGTCACGCAAACGGATATTCTCCTCTTTGATTCCCAATGACAGCAGCCAGTTTTTGC
>JAQXIB010000004.1 GCA_029007575.1 Clostridiales bacterium
CCGCCAATCTGGATATCGCCGACAGCTATTTTGATAAATACGAAATTGCAGGACCGGGATTCATCAATTTCTTTTTGGGTTCACATTGGTTCTCCGATGTACTGCATGAAGTCATTGCCGACGGCGATAACTACGGAAAAACAACTTTCGGACAGAATCAAAAAGTAATGGTGGAATTTGTATCCGCTAACCCCACCGGTCCAATGCATATCGGCAACGCGAGAGGCGGCGCCATCGGAGACGGCATCGCTTCGGTATTGGAATGGGCAGGCTATCAGGTTGCCAGAGAGTTTTATGTCAATGACGCCGGAAACCAAATCAACAAGTTCGCACTTTCCTTGGAAGTTCGCTATCTGCAACTGTATCAGGAGGGTGTAGAAATGCCGGAGGATGCCTACCACGGTGCGGATATTACCGCTCATGCTAAAGCGTTTGCCGTAATCAACGGCGACAAATACGTCGATGTTCCCTCGGAGGTACGCCGGCAGGCTCTGGTCAACTATGCACTTCCGCTGAACATCGCCGGTCTGGAAAACGATCTGAAGAAATATCGGATCGTATATGATAACTGGTTTCGGGAATCCACTTTACATCAAAACGGAGAAGTGGACAAGGTCATCGAACTGTTAAAAAGCAAAGGTTGCACCTATGAAGCGGAGGACGCGCTTTGGTTTAAAGCGACCGATTTCGGCGCCGACAAGGACTTTGTTCTGGTGCGTTCCAATGGCGTGCCGACCTATGTGGTGCCGGATATTGCCTACCATTATAACAAACTGGTGACCCGCGGTTTTGACAAGGCCATCGACGTCTTGGGTGCCGATCACCACGGCTATGTCCCCCGTTTAAAAGCAGCACTGCAAGCGCTCGGCGTGGATCCGAATAAGCTGGATGCCGTTTTAATGCAGATGGTACGGCTGGTGCGGGACGGCGAGATCATCAAAGCCAGCAAGCGCAGCGGCAAAGCGATCACATTGGTTACCCTATTGGACGAAGTGCCGATCGATGCCGCACGTTTCTTCTTCAATATGAGAGAGGCAAATTCCCATTTCGATTTTGACCTGGATCTGGCTGCCGAAGAAAGCTCCAAGAATCCGGTATACTATGTGCAGTATGCTCACTCAAGAATTTGCAGCATCCTGAAGAATCTTTCAGCGGAAGGCATTACTGCCAAACCTGTTGCTGAATGTGATTTCAGCTTGCTCCAAAAACCGGAAGAGCTGGAACTGATTCGCTTTTTGGCAACACTGCCCAACGAAATCATTGATGCCGCCAAAAGCTATGATCCGTCTAAGATGACCAAATACGCCATTGAGGCAGCAACCTTATTTCATAAATTTTATAATGCCTGCCGTGTACGCGGCGAAGAAGAAGCACTGATGCAAGCCAGACTTTCTCTTTGCATGGCAACCAAAACGGTGCTGAAAAACGTGCTGTCTATTTTGAAGATCAATGCACCGGAATCCATGTGATGACAAATTCTGTGTCAATAGATTTCAAATATTAATAAACTGGGAGGAACAAATGGATACTTCTTACGG
Source organism: Clostridiales bacterium (assembly GCA_029007575.1). Lineage (GTDB taxonomy): Bacteria > Bacillota > Clostridia > Oscillospirales > Ruminococcaceae > HGM13222. Next base: position 1,539 of record JAQXIB010000004.1, read on the forward strand.
GCCGCGATTGTTTATCTCGCGGAATACCGGCGATCTATTATCTGCCGTCACCCCTGACAACCGCACGATAACCGGAGGCGTTTTAACGGCTGACCAACCGGAAGAGGACAGCAGCTTTTCGGAACTGATGTCTCAGGCACGGCAAAAAATGGCTCACTTAAGGAGTCAAGGAGCAAAATTTATTGTTGCGGAAAACTGCCAAACCTTACAGCAAGCCCGTATCGCCGTTTTTGCCGCGCGTAAAGAACAACTGCCGTTGATCGTCACTATGCTATGTGATGAGGAAGGAGTAACGCCCTCCGGCGGTACTGTGACCGCCGCTTTAATTTCCCTGCAATCCCTCGGAGTAGATGCCTTTGGTATTTCCGGAAGCTTAACGCCGCAAGAATCTGCCGAAGTTTTGGAGCTGTTGGTTCCTTTTGCAAAAATTCCCCTTGTAGCCGCACCCACTGCAGGAAATCCCAATCCGATTCTTCCCGACTTTTATGACCTCTCTCCGAAAAACATGGCGGATTCCCTCACGCCGATTTTGGAGTGTGGTGTTTCTGTTTTGCTGGAAAACAGCGGTGTTTCTTCGGAACACGCTGCGTGTATCCGTGAAAAATTATTTTCCTTTGATTCCACAGTCTTGCATTTAGAACGGGAAGATGAACAGGAGCACATTATTCTGGCAAATGAAAAGGACTTCTTTATCATCAGCGATGAACGGCTGGAGTTTACCGAGCCGATTGTCTGCCATCACGATATGTCCGATGAATTTATTGCTGCCGAAGAGGACAGCGTAGATGTACTGACCATACAAATCGATACGCCGGATGATTCGGTGGTATTTGCAGAGAATGCACATCTTGCCGGTCTGCCGGTCATGTTTCGGTCAGATGATGAACTGGCTTTAAAATCGGCATTGATGCTGTATAACGGAAAGGCTATGATCGATACAGACTGTGCCATTGAAGAAGATGCTTTAAGAAAAATCGCCGAAAAATACGGCAGTATTTTATATTGATCAAACAGCGGGCAAAGGAATTTGTCCGCTGTTTCATTGTATGCAAAAGGGACATTGCCTTGACTGCATCAAGGAGACTTAAAGATATTGTCATAAATTTAACAATATGCGTTCATGAATCTGTTATACAATAAATATGTTAAGTGTTGAAAGTCGGATGGTTTCAAAATAATGGCTGTTTCGCTTGATCCGATGTTCTTTGTAATCCTGTAATCTTTTTTCTATATATAGGGCAAAATCGAATTGGGATAGGTATTTTCATGATTATATCTGTAAAAACTAAGTAGTAATGCGATAATATTGTATTGTATTAATGAGTCTTTGCATTTTCGAAATATTATGTTAATTTTACTCTTGACTTGTTGACAAGAATCCAATATAATGATATTTGGGGAAGATTAGTGAATATGAGTACAAGGCTTGATTTGCCTTTTCAATAAGCCGGTCTCAAAAGATTTGTTATCTATGTGAAAGGAGATAAATGAAATGTTAACAAACAACAAAAATGTGCTCAAATGGGTAGACGAAATGGTGGCTTTATGCAAACCCGATAACGTCGTATGGATTGACGGAAGCGAGGAACAATTGCAAGCACTGCGCGAAGAAGCCATTTCTACCGGAGAAATGGAAGCGCTCAACAACGAAAAACTCCCGGGATGTCTGCTGCATAGAACTGATCCAACTGACGTTGCCCGTGTTGAAGATAGAACTTTTATCTGCTCTAACACAAAAGAAAATGCCGGCCCTACCAATAACTGGAAAGATCCGGAAGAAATGTGGGCGATTCTGGAGCCTATGTACAACGGAGTCATGAAGGGTAAAACCATGTATGTAATCCCCTACTCCATGGGACCGATCGGCTCAAAAATGTCTAAAGTAGGCGTTGAGGTTACCGATTCTATCTATGTTGTTCTGAACATGGATATCATGACCAGAATGGGAAAAGATGCTTTTGTACAACTCGGCGATACCTCCAATGACTTTGTTCGCGGCTTACACGCAAAAGCAGACCTCGATCCTGAAAAACGTTATATTTGTCACTTCCCTGAGAAAAACAGCATTTGCTCCATTAACTCCGGATACGGCGGAAACGTTCTGCTCGGCAAAAAATGCTTTGCTTTGAGAATCGCTTCTTATCAGGGTAAAAACGAAGGATGGATGGCAGAGCATATGCTCATTCTCGGCATTGAAAATCCGCAGGGTGAAGTAAAATACATCTGCGCGGCCTTCCCTTCCGCTTGCGGAAAAACCAACCTCGCTATGCTGATTCCTCCGGAAATTTATGCAAAACAGGGATACAAGGTTTGGACCGTCGGTGATGACATCGCTTGGCTGAGACAGGGCGATGACGGTCGTTTATGGGCAATTAACCCTGAAAACGGTTTCTTTGGTGTTGCTCCGGGTACCAACTTAAAGTCCAACCCCAATGCGTTACACACCACCGAAAGAGATACCATCTTCACCAACGTGGTTCACAACTTGGATGATGATACGGTTTGGTGGGAAGGATTGGATAAAAATCCGCCGAAGCATGCTCTTGACTGGAAAGGCAATCCGTGGGACGGTACGACTTCCACAGAGAAAGGCGCTCATCCAAACAGCCGTTTCACCGCTCCGGCAAGAAACTGCCCTTGCATCAGCAAAGAATTTAACAATCCGCAGGGTGTTCCGATTTCTGCTATTGTATTCGGCGGCCGTCGTGCCAAAACCGCTCCGTTGGTCTACCAGTCCTTTGATTGGGCTCACGGTGTGTTTGTAGGTTCCATTATGGCATCTGAGACCACTGCTGCTGCTGCCGGTGCTGTCGGTGTCGTTCGTCGCGATCCTATGGCAATGTTGCCTTTCTGCGGATATAACATGGGAGATTACTTCGCTCATTGGTTGGAAATGGGTGAAAAGTTAGGCGATAAAGCTCCGAAAATCTTTAATGTTAACTGGTTCCGTACCGATGACGAAGGTCACTTTATTTGGCCCGGCTTCGGCGACAACATGCGTGTGCTGATGTGGATCTTAGATCGCTGCGAAGGAAAAGCAGATGCAGTAGAAACCGCAATCGGTTACGAACCAAAACCGGAAGATATTAACTTGGAAGGCTTGAATCTTAGCATTGATACCTTGAAAGAATTGTTAACTGTTGATCCGCAGCTCTGGAAAGAAGATGCAGACGGCATTGAAGCATTTTACGCAAAATTCGGAGATAAATTACCGGCTAAATTGCGTGAAGAACTCAATAGCTTGAAAGACAGATTGAGCAAATAAATCAGATTTTCTAGGTAAATAATTGTATTCTGAATATGAAATAACAGCTGCTGATTACAGCAGCTGTTATTTGCATTTTTTCATTCACGCAGTTACTGCTGTAACAATAAAAGCAGCAGAAAAAATAATTTTTCGGAAAAACTTGACATAAACTGCAAAATATGATATTATAGTTAAGCATTATCGCTGGTGTGGCGGAACTGGCAGACGCCCAGGACTTAAAATCCTGTGAGGCTTACCCCTCGTACCGGTTCGATCCCGGTCACCAGCACCAAAAATCGCGGTTTTGACCGCAATCAAAGCCGTAAGGAGCATCCTTACGGCTTTTTTACATCCACATAATGAGAATTTCATGGTAAGCTTCTTTATGTATTTCCCCTCGGCAATTGATCCCCAAATGCCTTCGATAGGTATGCGCCGCATACAGAATCCTAAATGAACCCCCTATAGACTATCACGAAAAGAGGACAAAAAGATGAGCAGAGAGACCGAGCTTGCCGTTCTGCAAGGAATGAAGCAGAAAATTATTTCCATTTATGAGATTATTGATCAGTGTAAGAACACCCAAAGTGAGTATGCACAGTTGCAGGCAAAGCGGGAAAACAACACCCGTCCCGCGTTGAATTTGCCGCGTCCCGACAAAAAGAGTATATTGGAAAAGAAGTATACCGACCGCTGGCGCCAAAGCCATTTAAACAATGACCGGATACAGCTTCTTTGCATCATTGCGGGCGCCGCGCTTATTTTGACATACATCGTACTGCTGGGGTTTGATTTATGGGGCGGCACGAGCTTTTTCCTGAGTCCGGATAAGGTTTTCAAACCGCAATCCACAGAGCAGTATGTCGCGAAAATAATCGAATTTTGTCTTGTCATTGTTTTTCCGGTTGCCCTTGCGGTTCTACCCCCTCTGATTTTTTTCTACAGGAAGCCAAGCCGATCATTATCATAAGTGTTATTGCGCTTTTTTTCGGCGTGATAAGCTATTTCGCCTCGGGTGCTTTTACGCTTCTTCCACTCATCCCGTTTGCTTTAACAATGGCGTGCTGCGCGTTTATTCCCATGATTCGGAAAGCCATGGCGAAGCGCCCCGTCTTTAACGCGCGGCAAAAGGAAGAGCTTGCAGAAGCCGAACAGCAGGATAATGAAATCATCGCTGACAACAAGCGAAAGAACGAGCAAGCTGACCGTGAATGGGCGAAAAAACGTGCCAAACGCTTGCCGGAACTGGATATTGAACAAAGCAGGCTCGCAAAGCAGCTTGATCAGCTTAAAGCAGAGCTGGATGAAGAAAATGCAGCTTTGGAAGCGATGAAAGGTTTGGGCAAGGATGAAAAGCAGCTTAATATTATCGAAAGTCTGATCTATTTTATCGATACCTGCCGCGCCGACTCCATTAAAGAAGCCTTGCATGAATATGACAAGATGGTGGCAAATCAACAGCTGCTGGAGTTACAGCGCCAGCGTAATAAGCTGGAAGAACAACGCATCGCAAACGAGGCTGCCGACCGCAAGAAGCAGCTGCAGCTTTTGGAGCAGCAGGAAGCGGCAAGAGCACGAGAGGCCAGCGACTCTGCCATGGCCCGTCAAAAGATGATCGATTCCGTTCGCTCAATGGAGTGGACGCAATGGGCATATGCAAAAGGTGTATTTAAATAAAGACGTTATCTCATTATGTATTGAAAGGATGATATATATGAAAAAAATATTCGCATTATTAATGGCAGTATCCCTACTTTTCACCTTGGCGGCTTGCAAAAGTAACGAGAAACCTTCAACCAATAACAGCACATCAAGCACAGATACAGTTGAGTTTACAGCACCCGAAAACTATGCAACGGTTTTACTTGTAACAATCAATCCCGAATTTAAACTTTACCTTGATGAGCAAGGCTCTGTTCTAGCGGTCGAACCTGTAAACAGCGATGCCAAGAGCATTGCAAATGATATTGAAAATATCAAGGGCGATTTAAAAACAGTCATCAACGATATTGTGTCGGCAGCGGACAAAGGCGGTTTCGTTAAAGAAAATGCAACAGTTAATTTCCAAGTGACCATGGTTAAAGATGGCACAATCAATACCGATGACATTTTAAACATAGCCAAAGAAGCCACAAATAAAGTGTTTGTTGACAGTGAAAAAACGATTGATGTTAATGTTTCGGTCGCCGAAGATGCTTTAAAAGAAACAGTCTCTTCCAATGAGGAAAC
>JAQXIB010000005.1 GCA_029007575.1 Clostridiales bacterium
GTGCATCTTCCTGCCGAAAAGGGCGAAGTTTTAACCTGGTGGTTTCCAGTATGGGGGTTTTCATTGGATTACCTCTTGCTTCTGTATAATTCCAGCAGGATTCCAATCCCTGAAACAGCCGAGAGAAAGCCTCCTCCGACAAGCAAAGACGTCATGTCGGAGAATATGGTAACAGCGCCCGGAACAGTCGGACGGTGATTCTTATCGGAAACTCCGCCGAAAATGGAATTTGAGTTAATTTTGACATTTACATCATCGGGCACGAAAATATCAATTCCGCCGAAAATGCTTGTTGCAGTGATGGCACAGTCTCTTTCGATGACAGCGTTTCTCAGATCGCACTTTACGCCGCCGAAAACAGCTGTCAGCTCGGCTCCATTGAACGGTTCACCGTCAAAGTTAAGATTCTGACCTGAAAAGGTTGCGCAGCCGGTTTTAATGCTATCACCGTTCTGACGTGATGCTTCAATCATTTTGATCGCCTTGTCGCCGAAAATCGCGCCGAAAATGAGCTTTAAGCCGATGATGACGATAATCGCCGGAATAGCAAGCTTCCAAAGCATATCGAAGCCCAGCACATTCTGACAGCACAGCAGCAGAAATACACCGATTGCCAGACCGATAATATTACCGGTCTTTTCTCTTTCGCTGAAAATTCCGACTAAACAGGGAACGATGATAAACAGCGTCCACCATCCGTCAAAGAAAAGCTCAATGTCGGTGATCCCGAAAGCGTTTAAAGCGAAGATGCCTCCTACAACGATAAGCGCGATACCCCATAAAATTTTACTGATTTTTTTCATATTTTATCAAACTCCTTAAGCCGAGATCTAAAACATCGCCCGGCGTTTTTTACCTTACATCACTATTTTACAACACATTTTTTGTTGGCAATAGTCTGATTTTTCAGTTGAATGTGTCAGTTTTATAGCTTCATATATACTTGACGAATTGAACACTTCTATAAAAAACGCAGAGCGTGTCCGTCATTTCTGATGACACGCTCTGCGTAAGGCGCTGGTACGAAACATGGTTTCTTTTCCTGTGATTCTATTCGACTAAACGGATTGGGTAAGAATCTTCTCTGTTTCCGCAATATCCTTCTCAATCAGCGGGCGCATACTGTCTTTGTATTTTGACAGGTCAGCGTCCTGCAAGGCAGACAGGATCATTGGAATGTACTGCGGCTTTGCCTGCCCTACTTGTGCGAGAGCCTTTATACACTGTCTGGCGGTAATCGGCTTTTCATCCGTAATATGCGCAAGGAATGCAGGCATGACGGAATCAAAGCGGTTCTCGTCATCCCACCGGGCATTCACGGCGAGAATGTATAGGATCCGATTCCGAACCAATGATTTTGGATAGTCAAGCAGCCCGGCAAAATCGTCAAAGTATTCGTACCATTCATCGGTTTCCCGGCTTTCTGATATAATCTTATCCGCGAAAGCGCAGGCAAACTTATCATCTTTTGATGTTAAGTTTGCAATAATACTTTGTCTCATTTCCTATCCTCCTCTAACGGGAACCGAAATTTTGTCTATTCAAGATTAATCCAAGTTTTTCTTGGCGTTATTATATGAGATTACAATGTGACTTGGTGCAAAAATGACAGCCGCAATAATCAATAGAGCGGATCTGCTCATAATGCCGCTAAACAGGAATAGGATTGAAGGAATAATCGAAAGCGCCAGTGCTTTGAAAACGCTGCTCTTTTGAAAGCAGATAATCCAAATCAGGCAATAAAGCATCACCAATAAGGTGTCAACAATCAGGTATACAGCGAATGCTTCATCAGACCACCAGCCAAACCATGTTCCGGGAATATTGATTATCATAAATCCGAAACAGCCGAACCGCCCGATTTGTTCAATTGCCTCAACCCATCTGTTTTTCCACTTATTCTCGAACCCATCTTTGCACTTCATCGCAAAGACAATGTTGGGTATCATAATGACTGTAATAAAAATCAGTCCGAAAACATTAACCCATTCCATATTAGCCCTCCATAAATTGGAATCTGTTTATATCTTTTTGATTGGGTGTCTAATAACAGTTTTCCATTTCTCAGGAGCAACCTTTCTTGCGTCAGACATATAAATCTCATGATGCAATCTGTTTCCATCGATATCATTTACATACCCATTTTGCTCTAAATAGGCATCCATCAAAGCAACCGTTGCAGGCTCGTCATCAAAAGCCCCTAAGTGCATAATTTGAACACACAAACCTTCTTCTATGGTTAAAAATTCTGCCGAAGAGCAATCTAATTTTTTCTTTCTGGTTGCTGTTGCAACTGCCCAATTAAAATCTTCCTCAGAAACAAAATCGGGTAAGCGAATCACAGAAATCCAATTAAAAGTGGATTTGTCAGAAAAGTCTACACCATCAATATTATCTTGCCACCAAAAGCCTTCAAGAGGCGGCACAACATATTCAAAGAATCCCTTTATTTTGTAATCTGTCTTATAACTCATCTTCAAAGTATAGGCAACAGCATATAAAACACTAATTGCCTGTTGATATGCTCCGCCCTCTTCGTTAGGATTCCCTTTTCCCCTAACTGCAATATAGTTTGTCTTTGGAACATTTAGAATCTCCGGTTTGTTCTTTGGCATATAAAATTCTTTGTATTCTTTCTTAAAATCAAACGCCATAATTACCTCCGTAAATTCAGGATTATTGAATTGAATTGCTAATCCAATGGTTTGAAATATAAGGAATCCTTGCTTGTTTTATAGCATAAAACTAGGTACAAATGTCGTAGTAGTGTTGTAGTAATCAAAAATGTCGTAGTAAACAAATAAAAATAATCCTCGCAAGCACACGGCACAAACCGCATATTTACGAGGATTTCTGGCGGAGAAGGAGGGATTCGAACCCTCGATGCGCTATCAACGCATACACGAGTTCCAGTCGTGCGCCATAAACCGGGCTAGGCGACTTCTCCATTGCTATAATATTATATCAAATCCAAAAGTCATTGTCAAGGAAATTTTATAAAATATTTTTTGGTGGTTGTAGCGGCCTACAAATTTCAGGCCTACAATTTCATTTCCATTAACTAAAAAAAGATTGACAAAAGCAATTTCATATAGTATAATATTCGAGTCAAATAAACGTATAGCTTTATTCGCTACTGTGGCTCAGCAGGTAGAGCAGCTCACTCGTAATGAGCAGGTCGTCCGTTCGAATCGGATCAGTAGCTCCATTCAAAAAGCTCCGTCAAATGCGTTGTATAGCGTGTTTGACGGTGCTTTTTACTTTAGAGAAAAGAATACGTATCGAATACATACTTTTTCATACTTTTCTAAATTGTGGTATCACCTGAAATATTATATCTTTCAATCAAAGCAATTATGACGTTTCAATATACGAAGTTTCAAAGCAAATCAAAACCGATTGCTCAAATCAAATAATCGTAAATCGACTTTTCTGAAATTCAATCATTCCCTCATTGCGCAGTTTTCCCAATTCCGCCGACATCGCGCTTCTTTCAACACCGAGATAATCAGCAAGCTCTTGTCGATTATAAGGGATGGTAAAAGAATTGCTGCCGTGTCTCTTCGCTTCAGATAACAAATAAGCCAATAATTTTTCCTTTGTTGTGCGCTTGGAGATTAATTCGAGTTTACGATTCAAAAGAAGATTATTCATGGCAACAACACGTAAAAGATTGTGTATCAACTTGTTATGAAACTCACATGAGTTACCGCAAGCAGTTATAATACGTTTACAGTCAACCAGAAGCACCTCGCTGTCGCATACAGCTACCACGCTGATCGGAAGCGTCTTGATTTGCGCACATGCAAATGCTTCCCCAAAAATTTGCCCAGGTTCTATCTGCACCACAATGCTGCGATTGCCGTAATAATCCTCTTTTATAACTTGTACCCCTCCGGACAGTAGAATTCCGATTGACGTTGCCGGTTCTCCCTCAAGAAATACCGATTGATTCTTTGCGTATTTTTTGACTTTTGCTCCGAGGCAACGTAGCATTCCTGTCAAATCAGATTCATTTACGCCGCTAAATAGCGGTGATTGCAAAAGAATATCATTATATTTTTTCATTTTTCCCTCTTTTGTTGGATTTCCAACATACTATTTGAAATGATTATAGTAAACTATGATCGTAAAGTCAAGAATGATCAACCATTCACTTTGCAAAAACGAAAAATAAAGAATCGGAGGATCACATTATGTTAAGAAAAATCATTAAAATCAATGAAGAAAAATGCAATGGCTGCGGTGCTTGTGCCGCTGCCTGTCACGAAGGTGCTATTGCTATGATAGACGGAAAAGCCAAACTTATGCGTGAAGATTATTGCGATGGACTCGGAGATTGTCTGCCCGCCTGCCCGACCGAAGCAATCAGTTTTGAGATACGCGAAGCTCCGGCATACGACGAGGCTGCAGCAAAAGCAAGCAAAAAACAAA
>JAQXIB010000006.1 GCA_029007575.1 Clostridiales bacterium
ACAGGCAGGAAACAATTTGTTTCCTGCCTGTTTTAGCACGTCGCACTTTTCCGACACGCTAAAAGGAGTTTGTGCAATACACAAACTCCCTAAAAACTTATTATTTTGCAATGATTTGAATATCGTTTTCATCTGCGGTGATGCCAAGCATGGTGATGGGATCGTCGTAATGATCCACGATCATGTTTGCTATACGGTCTTCTACCTTTTTACGAATGACTTTGCGAAGCTCTCTTGCGCCGAATTTGCCGCCGTCAGCATGCTGTGCCAGATTGGCCAATGCTTTTTCGTCATAATTCATCTCAATGTTTTGCTCTTTCAGCGGTTCTTTCATTTCATCTAACATTAGACCGGCTATTTTTTGCATGCTTTCCTGGCTCAGCGGAGAAAACACCACAATCTCATCTACTCTGCCAAGCAATTCGGGACGTAAAATTTCCTGTAATGCCCGCATTGCTTTTTCTTTTGCCATTTCTCCTGCCTGCTTGTTAAAGCCGACAATGTTGGATTTATAGGAAGAACCGGCATTAGAAGTCATGACGATTACTGTGTTTTGAAAGCTGACAGTTCTGCCCTGGGCATCAGTCACCTTTCCTTCGTCTAAGATTTGCAGTAAAATATTCATGACATCCGGATGTGCTTTTTCGATTTCGTCAAACAAAACAACGGAATAAGGCTTTCTGCGAACCCTTTCGGTTAATTGCCCGGCTTCCTCGTATCCGACATATCCGGGAGGCGCTCCGACTAAACGGGAAACAGCATGCTTTTCCATGAATTCCGACATATCGAATCGAATCAACGGATCGGTCGTTTCAAACAATTCGTCTGCCAAACATTTGACCAGCTCGGTTTTCCCGACGCCGGTAGGACCTACAAAGATAAAGGAAGCAGGTCTTTTCCGCTTGTTGAGCTGTACTCTGCTGCGTTTGACTGCGGCAACCACCAGAGATACCGCTTCATCCTGACCGATGACCTTGGCTTTTAAATGGCTTTCTAATTCGCTGATTTTACCGTATTCAGACTGCTCGATTTTTGCAGCAGGAATCCCGGTCCACATCTCAATGACTTTGGCAAGATCTTCTTTGGTAAGCTGGATATCTGCCACGACAGGCTCCAGTTTTTTTAATTCCTCTTTGGTTTGAATCAAGTTGGATTTGATTTCGGCGAGCTTCTCATAATCAATATTTTCAGGATCTGATTCCAGTTGCTCCTCTGCGTTCATCATCTCTTTTAACTTTTGATTCAGCTTTTCATAAGAAGCTAGTTCCTTGCTTCTTAACGCGGCATGGGAACATGCTTCATCCAATAAATCAATTGCCTTATCGGGTAAAAAGCGATCGATAATGTAGCGTTCGGACAGCTTGACCGACAGCCTTACGATATTGTCCGAAATTTTGATCTTGTGGAACGCTTCGTAATAGCTTTTTACACCGAGCAGAACGTCAGTCGTTTCGGCAATAGTGGGTTCATTGACGGTGATCGGCTGAAAGCGTCGCTCCAAAGCGGAATCCTTTTCGATATGTTTTCGGTATTCATCAAATGTAGTGGCGCCGATGACCTGGATATCTCCTCGGGACAGGGAAGGCTTCAGAATATTTGCGGCATCCATAGAGCCCTCTGCAGAGCCTGCGCCAACAAGCGTATGAACTTCGTCAATAAAAAGAATCACATTTTTGGCACTTTTGATATCATCAATGAGTCCCTTGATCCGGCTTTCAAATTGTCCTCGAAACTGTGTGCCGGATACCAATGAAGTCATGTCCAGCAGATAAATTTCTTTATCCTGGAGTCGGAACGGTACTTGACCGGCTGCGATTTTTAAAGCGATGCCTTCCACGATCGCGGTTTTGCCTACGCCGGGTTCTCCGATCAGACAGGGATTGTTTTTGACCCTTCTGTTCAGGATTTGAACAGCGCGGGCAATTTCGGTATCTCTGCCGATAATGCGGTCTAAATTACCGCTTCTGGCTTTTTCGGTCAGATTGATGCAATAGCTGTCCAGAAATTTATTCTTTTTCTGCTCTTTTCCTTTTTCCCTTTTTTTATCTTTGGAAGCGGGGTCTTTTTCCGGAATATCACTTTTTTTGCTCAGATCGCCCATGCCGCCGAAAATGTTTTGTAAAAACGGAGGCATCGTATCCGCGCCGCCCATTTCGAAATCATCTCCGCCCAACTCCATCAGTTGGTTGGACATTTCTTCAATATCGTCATCTGTGATTCCCATGCTGTCCATCATGGAGGATACCTGAGGGATTCCGAGTTCCTTGGCGCATTTCAGACAAAGTCCCTCGTTGATTGTCTCATTACCTTCCATGCGGGACATAAAGACAACCGCCATTCTTTTTTTACACCTACTACAAAGCATTGATTTTCTCCCTTATATAAATTCATTGTCAATCACCATAGATGTTTAGTATAACCTTTTGTGATCGTTTTCACTCTGACTTTTTGATTTTTAGGAATTCCGGTATATACATAATGAATGCAAAAACCACAAATCCAACCGCAATTCCGCTTAATAGATAGAGTATGCCGGACGGAAGCGAAGGGAAGACAATGATAATGGTCATAATGGCGTATAAAACGACCGTCGCGGCTTTTCCAAACCACTTGGAAGAGCGGATTGTTTTGCCGGACTTCATCAGTACGCAGCCGCCGGTCAGCATCAGTACTTCTTTGACTACAAAGATAACCACAAAAAATATTAATTCCGGATGACGAATGCAGAGAGCGATGCTGACAGCCGCCTGTGTTAATTTGTCCGCCAAAGGATCAAGAATTTTCCCAAGCTGTGTTACCATGTTGCATTTGCGAGCGATAATGCCATCAACGACATCGGTGAGTCCCGATACCAGCAAAATGACCGCCGACAGCCAAATGCGATCCGGAAACATCAAATAAGCAGCCAAGAAAACAGGAATCAACACAATCCGGAAGACTGACAACATGTTCGGTATACTCATGACAATCAAAACCTTTCCCAATGCTGTAACGCGCTGAATCAAAGTGACAGTATTGGCTATGATACTATTGTAAAACTTAATAATGGATTATATTCGTAGATAATTTTAAAAACATATGACTGATCGATGACGCTATTATTAATGGCTTCCAGCTGGTTGCCGGACAGATTAATGATCATAGCAATCGCAACGGTAAAAATCAGCAGGAATACAACCGCCTGAACGATGCCGATCACAGCACCCAATGCGGCATTAGCGGATCCGATCAGCGGAATTTTATCAATAATTTTTAAAGCTTTTGTAATTAATTTGACCGCAATGCAGAAAACAATAAACAGAATGATAAACGCCAAAGTTTGTATGATCATAGTAGAAATCGGCGCAATGACATTATTGACAACATTTTCTGCAATCTCGGCAGTGGTAGGTGTCGATTGGATCAAATTGTTTTTGATTTCTTCCATGGAACCGATATAAGAAGAGGCAAGCGCATTGATTTTTTCCGGTATCGCGGCAAATGCCGTGTTGATCAATTCGGTCACTGATTGCTCGCCGGCATGCTTGCTGATCGCATTCTGAATCAGTTCAACAGATTTACTGCGCAAAAAGGTGTTAAAGATAAATTGTGAGATCGGTAAGCTGACGAGATGAGCGAGAACAGCAGCCGCTATGTATCCGATTAAATTGATAATCGTGCGGATGAATCCCCGTTTGTAACCAATAAAAATGGCAAGAAACAGAATCACTAAAACTGCAACATCCAATATGATTGACATGACTAAGTCCCCTTTGCATTTATTATTTTGACACGAGAAACTGCGTTAATTGAGACGCTGATAAAATATAGCCTTTTTGATGAAGCAACAGTGTCCGCAGCGGATTTGTTCCGGTCTCAACGGTTTTTATTTGCTGTAGTTTTTTGTCGAATACCGTAACGGTGTCTTCACTCAAAATAAGCAAACAATCATCTGCGGCTTTGACGTCCACTGCCTGTTCCGATATTTCGGTGGAAGCGGCAGTATTGCCGTTGTCATCGATGAGCAAAACACGTGTGTTCCGGGTGTTTTCCGTATCCTCCAGCAGAACTGTGACGGAGTCAGACGAAGCATTGCTGTAAAGGAGCAGTTTGCCCGAATAAATACTTTCGCTTTTCATTTTACCACTGCTGTCAAGCAGGTAAACCGCGGTATCAGTTACAATGCCGATGGTCCCGTTTGCTTTATAGTCGACCGAAATCGCCATACAGTCTTCCAGCGTTGTTTCAAACACTTCTTTTTTTGATTGAAAAGAAAGCTCATATATTTTTGAGTTGGCGCTGCCGTCCTGAACCGAAAGAGCAGATACCACACAAGCATTGTTACGACTGTTGAAATCAATCGCAGTGATGATTTTATCTGTTACGTTCCATGAAAAAATTTCCTGTAAAGCGGAGTCATATATTTTGAGGCTGACGGAATATCGTTCTGTTTGTGTCACAATGGCGACATGACCGTCATTGCTGACTGCACCTAGGGTAATCGGCTCAGTTAGTTTTTTACTACCAACTGCGCTTTTGGCGGTGTCCAAGCGGAATTGATATCCTCCTAAATCGTAGGTAAGCACTCGCCTGGAGGAAGCCGTCATAACCGGATTGGAATAACCGTGGTGAGCGGAGTAGATTTGCTTTCCTTGCTCCGAAACGGAAATCAGGCTGTTTTTGGTCAGCAATAAGATGTTTTTGCCACAGCCGGTAATATCCAGCGGATTATTGCCTCCTAAAGAAATTGGAAATCCGTTTGCGGCAATACCGGTATTGGCATTGTCGGTACTGTTTGTGTTTTCCAGATCTCCCGTATTTCCGCTGCGGGAAAAATAAGTACCTAAGATTGCGATAACGGCGATTAACACGGCGACAATCAAAAAAGTAATCAGTCTTTTTTTTCTTTTTTTCTTTTTGCGTAGTTTCCGATACGCTTCAATATCACTGATGTTATCGATTGTTATCGCCTCCTTGCCTGACAACATTTTTTCTTTTTATCAAACACAAACCACTTGCGCAGCAAAGCAGAGCACGAGCGCCGTTTGATATGCCTTCGGCATACGGCGCTTGGCTATTGCCCTTGCCGCCAAATACGACTGGCGGCATTTCGGCAGAGCCGAAACTGTGCCAAGCCCCGCTCGACTGGAAATATCTTGAAATCTTCGATTTCGGTCACGTTCCAAGGTTATTATAGCATAAAAAATTTTTATTGAATATGCTCTGTCATGGATTTTGTTTATTTTTTACAGTAAAAGTCGGTTTCGTTGTAAAACACACGATTGAGATATAGTCCGTGTGCCGGAGCGGTGTGACCTGCACGGCTTCGGTCGCCGCTTTCGATGATTTTGGTGACACTGTCGTCCGGCTTCATGCCATAGTTTACCATCAAAAGCGTTCCTACCATGATGCGAACCATGTTGTATAAAAAGCCGTCGCCGCGAACCGTAAAAATCAAGTGATTGCCGCTTTTTTCAACCGAGGCGGCGGTAATTGTTCTGACTGTGTTTTCGGCGTCGGCACCGCTGCTGCAAAACGCGCGGAAATCGTGTGTGCCGACAAACTCCTGCGCGGCGGCATGGAGCTTGTCGGAATCGATTTTATACGGATAGTGAAACGACAAATCTTCCTCGAAAGGATTTTTGTAGGGCGAATGCCAGATTTTATAGATATATTCTTTTCCGATGCAGCGGTAGCGCGCATGAAAGTCCAGCGGAACCTCTCGACAGCTCAAAACGGCAACATCACGCGGCAGGTGACGGTTGAGAGCAAGTACCATGCGCTCGCAGGGAATCCTGCATTCGGTCAGCATATGAAAAAAATATTGGTTGGCGTGTACGCCACTGTCTGTGCGGGAGCATCCCACGATCGGCTCTCTTTTCTGTACAACATTTTCGATCGCGTTTTGCAGGACCTCCGCGACGGAAACGCCGTTGCGCTGTACCTGATATCCGCAGTAATTTGTTCCGCGGTAAGCGATTTCAAATAAAAGGTTTCTCATAAAAAGCTCCGTTTTGATTTTGTTTTTCACACGACCCAAGGCAGATAAATCCGCAGCAAAACAACCACCGTCATGCACCCTGCCATAACGACGCAGGCGACAATATCGCGACCGCTTAAATGCAGCTGCTTCATTCTGGTTCGGCCTTCGCCGCCGTGATAACAACGGCACTCCATTGCCAGCGCCAGTTCCTCAGCACGGCGGATTGCCGAGATGAACAAGGGAATTAAAATCGGGATCAGCGCTTTGGCACGCTGAATGAGACCGCCGCTTTCCATATCTGCGCCGCGGGCTTTTTGCGCCGACATGATCTTGTCGGTTTCCTCCAGCAGGGTAGGAATAAACCGCAACGCGATTGTCATCATCATGGCCAGCTCATGCACCGGAAATTTGATGTATTTCAGCGGCTTCAACAGCCGCTCGATCCCGTCGGTCAGCGCAATCGGAGAGGTGGTGTAAGTCAGCAAAGAGCTGCCTGCGATCAACGCAATGATACGGATCGACATAAAAATTGCCAGCCGGATTCCTTCCCATGATATTGTGAAAATCCCCCATTGCCATAAGACCGTGTTGCCTTTTACAAAAAATATATTTAACACCGAAGTAAATAAAATTAGGGGTAAGATCGGCTTTAGCCCTTTTAAAATCATTTTTAACGGGATTTTGGAAATCAGATAGAGAATCAGTAAAAAGGCAATGGAGATCGCAAAACCGATAAACTCCTTGACCAAAAACAGCATCACAATATACGCGATTGTCAGGATGATCTTAATGCGGGGATCCAACCTGTGAATCAAAGAATGCCCCGGAAAATACTGACCGATGGTGATATCAGAAATCATTGCGCGCCACCTGCCTTTTTCAGTTTTTCCAGAATCAGCTCTTTGGCGTGCTCCACACTGTAAACGTTGGTGTCAATATCTACTCCGCGTTCTTTCAGCTGATAAAAAATGCGGGTGATCTGCGGAACATCCAATCCCAGCGAACGAAGCTGTTTCACACGGGAAAACACCTTTTCCACCGTGTCGTAAGCATAAACCTCCGCATGATTCATGACCAACACCTTAGATGCGTATTTGGCAATATCCTCCATGCTGTGGGAAACCAGCAGGATGGTATTTTTCTTTTCCTGATGATATTGTTGTATTTCGGATAAGATTAGATCCCGTCCCCGCGGATCCAGCCCTGCCGTCGGCTCATCTAAGATCAGGACCTTAGGCTGCATGGCGATGACGCCGGCGATGGCAACCCGCCGTTTCTGACCGCCCGACAGCTCGAACGGGCTTTTGTTCAGAATTTCGCTTTTCAGACCTACTAAAGCGGCGGATTCCCGCACACGCAGGTCTACCTCTTCGTCCGACAGCCCCATGTTTTTCGGGCCGAACGCAATGTCCTTGTAAACCGTTTCTTCAAATAGCTGGTATTCCGGGTACTGAAAGACCAGCCCGACCTGGAAACGCACCGAACGGATTTGACTTTTGTCCGCCCAGATATCCTTTCCGTCCAGATAAATTTTACCGCTTGTCGGTTTCAGCAAACCATTGAAGTGCTGAATCAAAGTAGATTTTCCGGAGCCTGTGTGACCGATTACGCCGACAAACTCCCCTTGGCTAATCTCTATGTTCACATCATTTATAGCCGCTTTTTCAAACGGCGTACCGATACTGTATAAATGTGTGAGATGTTCTGTTTTAATGACTGACAAAATGATTACTCCTTCAACAGTTTCAATAACGCCTCTACGCACTCATCTTCCGTCAGAATGTCCTCCGGCATGGAAATGCCGCACTTTTTTAATTCAA
>JAQXIB010000007.1 GCA_029007575.1 Clostridiales bacterium
TGCCGTTAGTGATCGACAACACTTTCGGCACTCCCTATCTGATTCGCCCAATCGAGCATGGCGCAGACATCGTGGTTCATTCCGCTACCAAATTCATCGGCGGGCACGGAACGACGCTGGGCGGTGTTATTGTGGATTCCGGCAAGTTTGATTGGAAAGCAAGCGGCAAGTACGCCCCCATTGCCGAGCCGAATCCCAGCTACCACGGCGTTTCTTTTGCGGATGCGGTAGGTCCTGCGGCTTTTGTCACCTATATTCGTGCCATTCTGCTTCGTGATACCGGCTCCGCGATTTCTCCGTTTAATGCGTTTTTGCTGCTTCAGGGAACCGAAACGCTGTCCCTGCGGCTTGACCGCCATGTGGAGAACACCAAGAAGGTGGTTGCCTTTTTGGCAAACCATCCGAAAGTGGAAAAGGTCAATCATCCTTCCTTGCCGGATCATCCGGACCACGCCCTGTATGAGAAATATTTCCCGAACGGCGGCGGCTCGATTTTTACCTTTAACATCAAAGGCGGACAGAAAGAAGCGCATGCATTCATTGACAATCTTCAAATATTCTCTTTGCTTGCCAACGTTGCGGATGTGAAGAGCCTTGTGATTCATCCGGCGACCACAACGCATTCTCAGCTGACCGAAGAAGAACTGCTGGATCAAGGTATCGGACAGAATACGATCCGGCTGTCGATCGGAACCGAGCATATTGATGACATTATCGCTGATTTGGAACGCGGATTTCAAGCGGTAAAATAACAAGAAAATAGGGTGCGGTTTTTCCTAATGATCGGCACCCAACAGATAAACAGCAACCACCCGGGAAGCGTATCGCTTCCCGGGTAGTTTTGTATGCAATGGATATCATTCAAACATCATCCGGTCAATGTACCGCTCCATAAAGTAGGCATTGCTCGACAATTCCACATCTTCTGCCGAGACTGCAATGGACTCGCTTTGCCGCTTTTTGGCTGCGGATAACAGGATCATTGCGGCACCGCTACCTGCGCCGTTTCCAATCACTGTAACGCGGTCAACGACTTCCCGGGGAATCAATCCGATAGCAGCCGCGGAGTTTTTATCAATAAAGCTGCCGAATCCGCCCGCAATATAGAAAGTATCAATTTGTTCAGCAGTGATGCCGCACTCGTGGATCAAAGTGTCAATGCCGGCGCAAATCGCAGATTTGGCAAGCTGGATTTTTCGAATATCGCTCTGGGTGAGAAACACTCCGCTGTCTCCGATTTTCAGCGCTGTTTCATCTTCGTCGATCAGATATTCTGTTCCGTTTTCATTCTCCTGATCGATGAGCCCCGTTTCATCGATCAAGCCGCATCGGCGAAAAACGGCAACCGCGTCAATGATAGCTGAGCCGCAGATGCCGACTGCTTTTTCATTCCCGATCACCGAGTAGGCTATTTTTCCGTTTTCCAACCAAACTCGATTAATTGCGCCGTTATGAGCAGACATTCCCATCCGGATGCCGGCGCCTTCAAAAGCGGGGCCTGCTGCCGTGGAACAGCATTTCAGTTTGCCGTTTGCCATCAACGCCATTTCTCCGTTGGTGCCGATGTCTACAATAAAGCTGTTGCCCGACTTTTCGATCATGCCGCTTGCCAAAATTGCACAGGTGATATCCGCCCCGACATAAGAGGAAATGGAACGTGGCAGATAAAGCAAGCAATGCTCCGGCAGGGACAATCCGATTTGTTTGGGCGAAAACAGTTCTCCGAACAGGCTTTGCGGGGTAAACGGTGCGACGGCAATACCACGCGGATCCAGTCCGCAGAGCAGATGAAGCATGGTGGTGTTGCCGGTGATGACACAGCCTTTGACGGCATCCAATGATATGTTTTGCTTTTGGCATAATTCGGAGAAGCTTTGATTCAGTTGACTGACAATAGCCTGCTGAAGCGGCAAAACCCCGTTTTGATTGCTGTATTCAATGCGGGAGATCACATCGGCGCCGAATTTCGACTGCTGATTATGGCGGGAAACGATTTGAACAGGCTTTGCAGCATTTAACGGATACAGATAAGATACCACAGTGGTCGTTCCGATATCCACGGCAATCCCGTAACCACCCGGAATATTCCCGGTAATAGGTTCAAGAGGAAATGCCTCCATTCTGCCTGCGGTCAGGATATTCTCTGCCTTTCGGGAAAGAAGGGTGATGACGGCGTCGCCTTCGATTTTCGCAAAGCAGGCAAGCCGAATATGTTGGGCAATTTCTTCCGTCGTCAACAGCTTTTTCTCCTCCTCGCTCATCGAAGAAAGACAGCCAACTGCCTTTACTTTGCATTTCCCACAGGTATGATTTCCGCCGCAGGGCATCGAAAATTCTATTTTGCAGTCATGCAAAACGTCGGCAATAGTTACGGAGACTTTCCACTCCTGTTGCAGTATCTGTTCATCTGTTACTATTTTTATCAAAGCCATATCGATCACAATTCCTTTTGAGGAGCGTTGTTACCCGTTTGATACGGGGAAAGACGATCCGGTGATAAAAAACAATAACATTATACAAAAAATTAAAAAATAAGGCAATAACTATTTTGGCTTTTTTGGTAATATAATCTTATCATTAAAATGAGGCTTTTATGACTCTATGATGTATTTTCCCGCTTTGTCCGACAAAACAATGCTTTTGCGTGGATCGACGGGGAATGTGATTCCAAAGGAAAGGAAAGGTGCGGATCGGATTGAGGTTGGCAATGATTGCCTGTGAGGTCATGACCAGAGAAGTTTCTTCTTTAATTGCGCAGTCGGAGCATGTGATATCGGTCCGTTGGATGCAGCAGGGACTGCATGACAATCCGTCTTTGCTCAACCGAATGCTGAAAGAAAAGATCGCCGAGATCGAAGCACAGAACGAACAGTTAGCTGCTGATCAAAAATTTGACGCCATTGTGCTGGGGTACGGTTTATGCTCTAACGGCGTGATAGGGATCGGCTCCGACACCTTGCCGCTTGTGATACCAAAATGCGATGACTGCATCGCACTGTTTTTAGGTTCTCAATCTCGTTATCTGGAGCTGTTTCACCGGCATAAGGGTATTTACTGGTATACACCGGGATGGATCGAACATGCTTTTACGCCTTCTCCGGCGTCTTACCGGCAAAGACTGCAGGAATATACCGAAATATACGGGGAAGAAAACGCGGAATTTTTACTGGAGCAGGAAAACAGTTGGATTGCGAATTATCGTTACGGTATCTTTATTGATTCTCCGGTATATCATCGGAAAGATTATGCAGAGTATGCGCAAAGTGCCGCTGAAAGCTTTGGGTGGACTTA
Organism: Clostridiales bacterium; assembly: GCA_029007575.1. Lineage (GTDB taxonomy): Bacteria > Bacillota > Clostridia > Oscillospirales > Ruminococcaceae > HGM13222. Next base: position 3,292 of record JAQXIB010000007.1, read on the forward strand.
TCTCGGTGTTATGGGGAAAATGGATTATTTTTCGGAATTATTGAGCGGTGTCTGGGACAGCGCGCGTTTTTTGGTCTGCCCGCCGGGATATATCGCGGAAGCTACTTATGACGACTCTAAGCTGAAAGCAATGCCGAAAAATTAGTTGCATGGATGCAATGCCGGTCGACATACCCTTGAATTATTTTACAAAAAAGTGTAAAATAATTATATCATTATCAGCTTTATTTTATTATGATTAAAGTGGGTTTTCTATGAATGATTCATTATATCAGGATTTAAGACGGTACAGTGAACACATATCCCATTGTTTTGATGTTTCCTGCGGCATTTATGATTTGTATGAGAATAAGATCGATTATCAAAACCGACCTGTCTTTTGTGCTTTTTGTAAATCCTGTCCCTATCAGAGTACCCATCTGTATGGGTGCTTTGAGGCGGAGCGCTGGAACGGAAAATATATCTACTACTGCCCGATGGGAATGATATTTATTGCGAATATTATTCGCTCTTATCTGGGTACCGAAGCGGCCCTGATTACCGGCCCGATCTTAATGGGAGAGCAGGAGGATTTGGACATCGTCCTTCCGCCGGACATTGAAACCGACGTCGCACCGCTGCCGAATATCACCACTTCTAAGGTCAATGATATCTGTGAGCTGATTCAGGCGGTCACATTGCTGCTGTCGGAGTCCGACCAAGAGGATTATACCAAAGCGGATAAGCTGACAATGGATTTGAACAACCGCTTGTATGAGATCGGAGAAACGGTTGATCCAAACGGCAGGACGCAGTATCCGATCGAGGAAGAAAAACAACTGCTCACGGCAATCTCCTCCGGTGATAAGGAGGTCGCCCAGGAACTGCTGAATCACCTGTTGGGACATATTTATTTTAATTCCGGCGGTGATTTTAAGATCATCAAAGCCAGGGTAAATGAACTGCTTGTTTTACTCTCCCGCGCGTCGATCGACGGCGGCGCGGATATTGAGCAGATCTTTTGGACCAACAACGCAGTGATTGATGAATTGCAGTCGTTAAGCGACATCAACCAGCTCAACATCTGGCTTTCGGCAATGATGCATCGTTACATCAGTTATGTGTTTGACCTCACGGATATTAAGCATGTTGATATTATCCATAAAGCGACCGGTTATATTAAACAGCATTATACTTCCAAGCTGACGCTGGATGAGGTCGCAAAAGTTGTTTATCTGAGCAAATCCTATCTGAGCAAGATTTTCAAAGAGGAACTGCATTGCAATTTTGCCAATTATGTCAACAATCTGCGGATCGAAAAAAGCAAAATTTTGCTGATGGATCAAAGCATCAACCTAATTGACCTTGCGTCTATGGTGGGGTTTGAGGATCAAAGTTATTTTACCAAGGTATTTAAAAAAGTTGTTGGCGTGTCGCCCGGAAAATACCGGGAGAACCGCGGCAATACTTTATATAAGAAGGAGAAATAAAGATGGAGATTTTGAATGATATCAGTACACTGCTGCAGCAGGGCCGTGCGCCGAAGGTGAAGGAGAAAGTACAGGAAGCCTTGGATCAGGGCATCTCCGCCAAGGATATTCTGGAAGAGGGCTTACTGTCCGGTATGAGCGTGATCGGCGAAAAATTTAAGAATAACGAGGTCTATGTTCCTGAGGTGCTGATTGCCGCCAGAGCCATGAACGCAGGCGTGGCGATCCTGAAGCCTTATCTGGTTGACGCCGGTGTGGAAGCGAAGGGAACAGTCGTTATCGGTACGGTAAAAGGCGATTTGCATGATATCGGCAAAAACCTGGTCAAGATGATGATGGAAGGCAAGGGTCTGAATGTTGTGGACCTCGGCGTGGATGTTTCTGCCGAACAGTTTGTGTCCGCGGCAAAAGAAAACAACGCGGATATCATTGCTTGTTCTGCGTTGCTTACCACCACTATGACCGAGATGAAAAACGTGGTCGATGCCGTCAAAGCAGAAAGCCTTGACGTCAAGGTAATGGTGGGCGGCGCTCCTGTTACCCAGAATTTCTGCGATTCGATCGGTGCAAACAGCTATACTCCTGATGCTGCCAGCGCCGCAGATGCCGCTCTCGCGTTTTGCATGTAATTAATCACTGCCTGTCGAATGGATGATTCGGCAGGCAGTATTGTTTTAACAGATATGATACTAAAATCTAATGAAACGCTTTCATTCTTTCCGACCTGAATTGCACCAGAATGTGTTATCCTCCTTGCTGGGCGTCAGCCCAGCGGCGTCGTCTGCCTTTTCTGGTACAATTCATCTTCGGAAATTGATTAAAGCTTTCAATCAGATTTTAGTATTAGTATGAACCAAGCCGCAGCTACTTGATAAAAGTAACTGCGGCTTAGTGTTTTTCATTTATTGATAGCGACGGGTGTTGTAATTGCTGCGCTTTCCTTTTAAATGGCGGTAATCCTTTCGGGAATGCTCCCGCCCATCGTAATGGTTGGCTTTCCCCGCATATTTCGGTTTGCTACCGCTCTGGACGGTAGTCACCGTCGGTAATCCGCAGATTTTGCAATCCTTCATTTCCTTGACGACTTCATTGATCTCACTTTCCGGGATGGCGACCAGCGATTTGTCGTCAAAAATCTCGATTTTTCCGATATCACTGCCGGAAAGATGGGTGCGCTCCGCAATGGCGCCGACCAAATGATTCGGGGCGATATGATGATCCCGTCCGATGTTGATGACGATCTTGCCGTATCTGCCGCCTTTTCCGGAGCTTCCTCTGCTTTCGTTCCGATCATATCGTGCGGGCATCGGCGCAATATCCATGATTTCTGCTGCTTCGTTGGGATCACCGAAGTGTAATTCCAATACCGCGGCGGCGATCTGCTCGGCAGACCAGCCGCTTTGAGCAATCGCCTCCACCATTTCCAAATAAGGAAATTCGCTTTTTTCGGCAAGCAGTTTTTCCACTTCTGCCTGATTGCGAAGATAGGTGCGGGAAGTGATCTCATCAGCGTTCGGGATCTGCCGGCGGATAATATTGGATTTGATTTCTTTCCCGATTTGAAACAGTTCCCCAACCTGCCGTCTGCCGCTGCAGATGGTGATTGCCTTTCCTGTTTTGCCGGCTCGTCCGGTTCTGCCGATCCGATGCACATAATATTCTGCGTTTTGGGGCAAATCATAATTGATGACATAATCGATATCGCTGACATCAATGCCTCTTGCGGCGACGTCGGTCGCGATCAACATGGTGGTTCTGCCCTGCTTGAAGGCTTCCATTACCTTGGTACGCTGAGATTGTTTCATATCTCCGTGCAGTCCTTCGGCGGAAAAGCCGCTTTGATTCAGATATTCGCTGATATCGTCCACCATTTTTTTGGTGTTGCAGAAAATGATACAGCGCTGCGGATTGTGATAGCGAAGCACCAGATTGAGCGCATCCATTTTTCTGCCCATCGGCACGTCGTAAAAATATTGTTCAATTGCCGACACCGTTACCTGATCGCGATTGATCTGCACGACCTGCGGATCGCGCTGATATTTTTTTGTCAGCTGCATAATGGCAGGAGGCATGGTCGCGGAAAAGAGCACGGTTTGGCGTTCCTCCGGGGTTTCCTGCAAAATGGTTTCGATGTCCTCACGGAAGCCCATGCTCAGCATTTCGTCCGCCTCATCCAGCACCACCATTTTGACATGGTCCAGACGAAGTGTTTTGCGGCGCATATGATCCATGATCCGTCCCGGCGTTCCGATCACGATATTTGCTTTTTTCAGCTTAATGATCTGCCGGTCCATCGGAGCGCCGCCGTAGATGTCTACGGCTTTAATGCCGTACATAAAAGCCGAGAGCTTTTTCATTTCTTCGCAAGCCTGCACCGCACGCTCGCGGGTCGGGCAGAGAATTAAAATCTGCACCTTGTTTCTGTTTTCCATATCGGTTTCAATTGCTTCCAGTGCCGGAATGCCGAAAGCAACCGTTTTTCCGGTTCCGGTTTGAGAGCGGCCGATCACGTCATAGCCCGCTCTGATCAGCGGAATGCTTTGCGCCTGAATATCGGTCGGGGTTTCAAAGCCCATCTGTTCGATGGCTCGTTCCATTTCAATCGGCAGATTCATTGCCGAAAAAGGAATTTGGGTTTTCTGATTCATTCAGTTCCTCGTTTCAAAGTTTTTATTATTTGTTCAGTGACAGTGCTTATATGATACGCAGTACACGGTCTGCCGAAACTGCAATCTGTTGTAATCGAGACTCACTGAACCCTTCATTCAGACGGATATCACCCCGTCTTGCCGCTGCGATAAATCATCATGCTTTCCGTGATTGGTTCAGCAGACATTATTATTTACATAAAAAAACGAGGATATTTATCCTCGTTTCAGAATCAATTATGATCAAGCACTCAGTAAACAACTTGTTTAGTATAACACAGCATCATCCTTTTGTCAACTGATGGAATACGCAAAAAAATATCATTTTCCTCGGATGATTTCTTTCAAACGCAGGAATAAATTTCCGGAAACGGCAAATGCTATATTGAGAAACCAAGATATCTGCCCGGAAACAAGTGGCGGACTTCAGAAGGGAATGATGATTTAGGTGAAGATGGAAAAAACAGATGATTTTCAGCCGTTTATACCGGCAGATCAGATAATGCCGGAATTTACGGTGACATCAATTGTTTTGGGGGTGCTGCTGGCAGTGGTTTTCGGTGCCGCAAACGCATATTTAGGCTTGCGGGTAGGCATGACGATATCGGCTTCGATTCCGGCGGCCGTGATTTCCATGGGCATCATTCGGATGATTTTACGCAAAGATTCGATATTGGAAAACAACATGGTACAAACGATCGGCTCGGCAGGGGAATCCATAGCGGCAGGCGCAATTTTTACCCTGCCGGCGATGTTTATCTGGATGCAGGAATGGGGCGAGGGAGCGCCGTCGTTGTTGGAGATCACGCTGATTGCGCTGGTCGGAGGCATTTTGGGCATTTTGTTTATGATCCCGCTGCGCAAGGCGCTGATCGTGGAGGAACACGCGGTTTTGCCCTATCCGGAGGGCACGGCATGCGCCGAGGTGCTGCTTGCCGGAGAGGAAGGCGGCTCCAAAGCGTCTGCGGTTTTCACCGGACTTGGCGCGGCTGCCGGGTACAAGCTGGTTTCGGACGGATTCAAATTGTTTCCGAGTTCGCTCAACTATGATGTTCCCGCGTACAAAGGCGGTGCGGTAGGCATTGATCTCCTGCCGGCGCTGGTCGGTGTCGGATATATCTGCGGTCCGCGGATCTCCAGCTACATGCTGGCGGGAGGTGTGATGAGCTGGCTTGTCATGATGCCGATGCTCAGCATGTTCGGAGGGGATCAGGTGTTTTTTCCGGCAACCGATCCGATCAGCACCCTGTCTCCATCGGGCTTATGGAGCAATTATATCCGCTATATCGGGGCGGGAGCGGTTGCCGCGGGCGGAATCATCAGCTTGGTGAAATCCTTTCCGCTTATCATCAACACATTCGGAAAAGCAATGAAAGGACTGCTCCGAAAAGATGACGGAGCAGCCGCAGGGCTCCGCACCGGACAGGATATCTCCATGAAACTCACGGTGCCGGCAGTCATTGCCATCATCTTGTTGATCTGGGCGTTGCCGGTTTTCCCGGTTCCTTTGGTGGGCGCGCTGATCATTGCGATATTCGGCTTCTTTTTTGCGACGGTGTCCGCAAGGTTGGTCGGATTGGTGGGAAGCAGCAATAATCCGGTTTCCGGCATGACCATAGCCACACTGTTGTTTTCCACCCTGCTGTTAAAGCTGACCGGTATGACCGGACATACCGGCATGATGGGGGCAATCGCGATCGGCTCCATTATCTGCATGGTGGCGTCCATTGCCGGCGACACCTCTCAGGATCTCAAAACGGGATACCTTTTAGGCGCCACGCCCCGAAAACAGCAATATGGTGAAATGATCGGCGTGGCTGCGGCGGCGTTGGCGATCGGCGGCGTGCTGTACCTGCTGAATGCCGCGTGGGGATACGGCTCACAGGAGCTGCCGGCTCCCCAGGCGATGCTGATGAAGATGGTGGTAGAGGGCGTTATGGAGGCAACCTTGCCTTGGACGCTTGTGCTGATCGGAGTAGGGCTGGCAATCGTGGCTGAGATCGTGCGGATACCGGTGCTGCCCTTTGCGGTGGGATTATATCTGCCGATCCACCTGAGTACCGGCATTATGGCAGGGGGGTTGGTAAGATTGTTTTTCGAGAAGCGGAAAAAAGTTTCGGAAGAAAAGCGAAAAGAGGAAATCAACCGCGGCATTTTGTATACTTCGGGCTTGATTGCAGGCGAAGGCTTGATCGGCATTCTGCTCGCCGTTTTTGCGGTGATCCCGATCGGCACCGGAAGATTGAGCGACCTGATCGATCTGTCGGGTGTTTTCGGCTTTGACAGCAGCGGTGTCATACAGACCATACTGGCGATAATTGTTTACGGCTTGTTGATTTTCAGCCTGTTTCGAGCGTCTTTTCATCGCAAAAAACAATAAATCGATTCGTCATACGAAACCGGGAACAGCAGAGATTTTTTGCTTTTCCCGGTTCGGATGTTTCTTGCCGCAAACGTTCCGATAAGTATAAAGCGGCAAAAAAGGTAAAATGAAAAAAATCCAGAAAGGCAGGTTATGGTGATGGCCAAAAGCAAAAATATGTTAGAATTTATTCCGAAGCGAAACGCGAAAATCGGTTGGCAGACACAGGAAAACGGCTTGGTACGGCTTTCGGTTCCGCATCGTGGATTCTATCATAAATTGGCGCAGCTATTAGTCAAAGCACCGCCGGTCAGCAAGATTGATATGGATCGATTCGGGAGTTTTATCTGGCATGCCATAGACGGACGGCGTTCGATTGCAGAGATAGCCGAAACGGTTGAGCAGAAGTTTGGAAAAGAGGCGGAGCCGCTGTATGAAAGGCTGACAGCGTTTTTCCGAATCCTTTACGGGAATCGGTTCATCTCTTTCCAGGTACCGGCAACAGGAAAAACGTTTCGGGATAATACATTGCAAAAAGGAGCTTAGGAAAATCATGTGGAAAACGGCAGGCTATCTGGTTTTGTTTACGGTTTCCTCTGCGGTGATTTATACGTGGGGGATGCTGAAAAGCCGCAACGAGCAGCGGCAATTGACAGCGATGCTGACACGGAAATGCCAGCGGATAATTCGAAAAAAGCTGAAAAAGGAACAATCTGTGACCGTTGATCAGGCGGCAGAAGCAATCAAATATGTGACGGTGTCGCTTTTTTACAGCCGAAAGCGGTTTGGCGTGACCGACGCGCCGCTTTTTGCCAGACATCTGCTGGACCAAATGGAGAATGAGGGAAAGATCTGCTTTGTCGATCCGCAGAAAATGATCTGTACCGGAAAACCGTGCTGATAACCTGTACCGGTGTTTTCGTAAAGCAAATACTTGATGGGTTCATCCGAATTTTGACATTCTTCCTGTCGAAAAGCACAAACCGATCCGCCTGAAAAAAACACTGTACATTGATTTCCAACAAAACACTGTTTAAATGCGGGAAAAAACATTGACAAATCATGAATAAAATAGTATTATTATAAGAAATTATATCCTTATTTTTAGCCAATTCTCTGAGAAAATGAAATTGGAGAAGCAAAGGTAAAAAATAAATAAGAAAGCAAGGTATGCAGTATGAAAAAATCGATGCTAAAATTAGCTGCACTCGGTATGACTGCGGCTATGGCTCTCTCTGTTATGGCCGGATGCGGCGAAAACAGCGGAAGCGGCGACGCCGATTATAAAACCGGCGTAAAATTTAAAGTGGGAGACACTTTCAAAATCGGCGGCATGGGACCGCTCACCGGCGAAAATGCTTCCTACGGTATTTCCGTGAAGAACGGCGCGCAGGTTGCTGTGGATGAAATCAACGCTGCGGGCGGTATTGACGGTATGAAATTGGAGCTTTTCTTTGAGGATGATGAAGCAAGTCCGGAAAAAGCCGCTACCGCGTACAACAAATTAATGGACAATGAGATCGTTGCAATGCTCGGCGCTACCACCAGCGGCGCTACCATCGCTTTAGGCGAGCTGACCAAGCAGGACGGCATTTTACAGCTGACCCCGAGCGGCTCCGCACAGGATTGCACCAAATACGGCAATGCGTTCCGTATCTGCTTTACCGATCCGCTGCAGGGTAAAAACATGGCAGAGTACATATACACCACGTTAGGCAAAAAGAAAATTGCCATTATGTATGATGTTGCGGAAGATTACAGCAAGGGTATTACCGACGCGTTTGAGGCCAGATACAAAGAACTCGGCGGCACCGTTGTGGCAAAAGAGTCTTTGGGCAACGAGCAGGATTACAATACTCAATTAACCAAAATCAAAGCAACCGATGCAGAGGCTATCTTTGTACCGGCTTATTATCAAAAGGTTTCCTATGTGCTCAAGCAGTCCAAGGATGCCGGCATTACCCTTCCTTATTTCGGCTGTGACGGCTGGGACGGCGTGCTGAAACAGCTCGGCAACGACGCGGCTTTGGCAAACGGCGCTCAGTTCCTGACTCCTTTTGTGGCGAATGATCCGAATGCTGACATTCAGAAATTTGTTACCGCTTATAAAGCAAAATACAATGCGGATCCGGACCAGTTTGCTGCCGACGCTTATGACGGTATCTACGTCATCAAAGCAGCAATCGAAAAAGCCGGCATCAAAGCAAACAGCGAGTTTGTAAGCGATGATCTGATTAATGCCATGACACAAATCTCCGTTTCAGGTTTGACCGGAGATATGACCTTTAATGCGGACGGTGAGCCGAACAAAGGTACCAAAATCGTTGAAATCGTAGACGGTCAATATACTGCGAAAAACTAATTCAAGAGGTAAAATATCGGGAGAGGGAAGCTTCTCTCTCCCGGTTATCCTTTTTTGAACAGATTCAATGGTTGAAAAGATAATTTCAGTTGATAAAAATTATTTTACCCGATAAGAATGGGAATGAAAAATATTTTTTATCAGCTGAAATTTTGGTGTTTTTATCGGGAAACATCCGGTGCGGATAAGACCGGAAGCGGAAGGAAGAAACGTTACATATGGAATGGATTACACAGTTTATTACACAATTGATTAACGGCTTAAATGTCGGAAGCGTATACGCATTGATCGCACTTGGCTATACAATGGTATACGGAATTGCAAAAATGTTGAATTTTGCACACGGCGATGTGATCATGGTCGGTTCTTACACGGTATTTGTTGCAATCAGCTCACTGAAATTTCCGCCCTATCTTTCCATACTGGTGGGCATTATCGTTTGTACGGTGCTTGGCGTTGTGGTGGAAAAAATCGCTTATAAGCCTTTGCGGAATACTTCTCCTTTAACTGTATTGATCACCGCGATCGGAGTCAGCTATTTCCTGCAAAGCCTGAGCTTGCTGATTTTCGGAGATCAGCAGCGTTCTTTCCAGTCTTTGATTCCTTTCGCCGGTTTTGAAGCGGGCGGAATCAAAATGAGCGGAAACCAGATCGTGACACTGATTGTTACCCTGCTGATCATGGTTGGCTTGACCTTGTTTATCAAGAAAACCAAGACTGGAAGTGCTATGCTTGCCGTTTCGGAGGATAAGGGCGCTGCGGAACTGATGGGAGTTAACGTAAACAAAACGATTTCGCTGACCTTCGCGATCGGTTCGGCGCTGGCTGCGGTGGCAGGTGTGCTGTATTCCAGCTCTTATGGATTTATCGGGCCGTACATGGGCGCGATGCCCGGTATTAAGGCGTTTATCGCGGCGGTGCTAGGCGGTATCGGCAGTATTCCGGGTGCAATGCTCGGCGGTATTTTGCTGGGAATCATCGAAAGCTTGTCCAAAGCCTACATATCCACCGAGTTGTCTGATGCGATCGTATTCGGTATTCTGATTCTTGTGCTGATCATCCGTCCGGCAGGGCTGCTTGGCAAAAACAGAATGGAAAAAGTATAAACGATTTTTTGGGCGCAAAACACAGGATTCAAACTGTTCGGAATATTTTAGTTTAAGCGGAAGGTGGTTTTCCTCCGATTACGGCGGAAAAACAAGGAACTATGAGAAAAATTTTGACAAAGAAAAACATCATCACGCTGATTTTGACCATCGCATTGTATGCGGTGCTGTTTGGATTGGTGGAGGGCGGCGTTTTTTCCCGCCACATGAAAAGTCTTCTTGTTCCGATCGGAATCAATATTATATTGGCGGTGTCGCTGAATCTTACGGTCGGCTTTTTGGGAGAATTGACTTTGGGACATGCCGGATTTATGTCGGTGGGCGCATATGTCGGCTGTATTTTCAGTGCAACATCGGGACTGCCTGATTATCTGTCCTTTGTTTTAGGTATGATCCTCGGCGGACTCGCTGCGGCTTTGATCGGCCTTGTGATCGGAATTCCGGTGCTGCGGTTAAAAGGTGATTACCTGGCGATCGTGACGTTGGCGTTCGGTGAGATCATTCGTTCCATCATGGAAAATCTAACCATCACCGGAGGCGCGTCGGGATACAGAGGAATCCCGATGTTATCAGATTACACCATCGTATTTATTGTGGCAGTGATCACGATTTTCGTTATCGCCAACCTGGTAAATTCCCGTCACGGACGCGCGATCTGTTCGATTCGTGACAACGTGATCGCCGCAGAGTCGGTGGGAATCAATGTTACATATTATAAAATATTTGTTTTTGTCATTGCCGCTTTTTTTGCCGGTGTTGCCGGCGTTTTATACGGACATAACCTGGGAATTCTGATCCCTGCCCGATTTGATTATAATAAATCAATTGAAATTTTGGTTATTGTAGTGTTAGGCGGTATGGGAAGTCTGAAGGGCTCGGTCATTGCCGCAACGCTGATCACCTTGTTGCCTGAGGTGCTGCGCGGCGCAGATAATTTCCGGATGTTGCTGTATTCGATTGTATTGATCGTGATGATGCTGCTCAATGCTTCACCGAGATTCGCTTCCATTAAGGCAAAACTCAGATGGGAAAATTTAGCCGCACTGTTTGGCAGAAAGAAAACAGTCAAGGAACAATAATGCAGTGCTGAAAATCTTGATAAAGGAGTCGGGGCGGATTGCCGCTCCGGTATGATACAATGGCTTTATTAGAAGTAAAAAATCTGGGTATATCGTTCGGCGGTCTGCGGGCGGTTGACGATTTTAATGTTTCAATTGAAAAAGGACAGCTTTATGGTTTGATCGGACCGAACGGCGCCGGGAAAACGACGGTGTTTAACCTGCTGACAGGGGTATATAAGCCGACCAATGGCTCTTTTTCACTAGACGGCGTCAACCTTACCGGAAAAAATCCGATTCAGATCAACAAGGCCGGAATCGCCCGTACGTTCCAGAATATTCGTCTGTTTAAAAATATGTCGGTCATTGATAATGTAAAAATCGGATTGCACAATGAGAAAAAATACTCCGCTTTGGAGGGCATCCTGCGGTTGCCCCGTTACTTTAAAGAAGAAGCAGAGATGGATGCAAAAGCAATGGACCTGCTGAAAGTATTCGACTTGGACGGAGAAGCGGATTATCTGGCTTGCAACCTGCCCTACGGCAAGCAAAGAAAGCTGGAGATTGCGCGGGCTCTTGCTACCGACCCGAAGCTGCTTTTGTTGGATGAACCGGCGGCGGGAATGAATCCGAACGAAACCGATGAGCTGATGCAGACAATTAAATTTGTCCGTACTCATTTTGATATTGCAATTTTGCTGATTGAGCATGATATGCGGTTGGTATCCGGCATTTGCGAAGCGATAACCGTTTTAAACTTCGGTACGGAATTGGCGCACGGTGCGACCGATATCGTTTTAAAGGATCCGCGAGTCGTCACGGCTTATTTGGGAGAATAACGGATCCGGTTTATGCCTGACAATGCGGCGAGAAAGGATTTTGAACAAATGGCAATGCTTACAGTTACCGATTTACAGGTATATTATGGTGTGATACAAGCAATTAAAGGAATTTCATTTTCGGTGAATCAGGGAGAAGTCATTGCACTGATCGGTGCCAACGGCGCGGGAAAAACCACAACGCTCCACACCATTACCGGGTTGATTCAGCCGAAAGTCGGAAAAATCGAGTTTGAGGGGAAAGACATTACCAAAATGCCTGCACATAAAATCGTTTCACTCGGCATGGCGCATGTGCCGGAGGGACGGCGGATTTTTCAGCAGCTTACGGTATTGGACAACTTGAAACTCGGCGCGTATACCCGCAAGAACAAGAAAAATATTACAGATACGCTGGAAATGGTTTATCGGCGTTTTCCGCGTTTGGAAGAACGGAAAAAGCAGATCGCGGGTACGTTAAGCGGCGGCGAGCAGCAGATGCTGGCGATGGGACGCGCTTTGATGTCCGAACCGAAAATCATCGTGATGGATGAGCCCTCCATGGGCCTTTCTCCGTTGTTTGTTACCGAAATTTTTGATATCATCCGAGAGATCAGCGAGGGTGGCACCACGGTTCTATTGGTGGAACAAAACGCAAAAAAAGCACTGTCCATTGCTGACCGAGCATATGTACTGGAAACCGGAAAAATTGTACTTTCGGGAAATGCACAGGACCTCATGAATGACGATTCGGTTAAAAAAGCGTATTTGGGTGAATAAACGCTCTCTCAAAAGGATAAAAATATACGGGGAGGTTTGGAAGAATGGATCATTATGTAATTACGATTGCCAGGGGTTACGGCAGCGGCGGAAAAACCATCGGAAAGATGCTGTCTGAAAAACTGAACATTCCTTTTTATGACCGGGAATTGTTGCGCATGGCCTCTGATGACAGCGGGATACATGAACGCCTTTTCGGGCAGGCGGACGAACGGGTAAAGCCGGGACTGCGCAAACCTTTCGGCAAAGTGTATAAGGGGGAACTCCTTCCGCCCGAGAGTGATGATTTTGTTTCGGACGACAACCTGTTTAACTATCAAGCCAAGATCATCAAGGAGCTTGCAGATACACGCTCTTGTGTGATCGTGGGGCGGTGTGCTGATTTTATTTTGCAGGACAGACCGAATGTGATCAAATTGTTTGTTCATGCTCCGTTTGATTCCTGTGTAAAAACAGTCATGGATATGTATTCC
>JAQXIB010000008.1 GCA_029007575.1 Clostridiales bacterium
CTTTAAGTGTAGATGATTTCCTCGTTCACAATCTCCATCGCACACGCCCGTATGTTATTCATCCTTCCGACCCATTCTAAGGCATTTTCTGCCTTTTACGCTGGCTTTTGCCTTTGCTATCGCCCGTAAGTTGTATTTCAATATTTTTCTCAAATTACTTCCTTATGTGGTGTTAGCATTAGACAACCTTGTTTTTGCATTTATACATTCACCTTTTACCGCAATATTTTTGATGATAAGAAATCAGCATACCATAAAAGGGAATCCAATTGACCGGTTATTAGTCCTCCGGATTCGGAGCACCAACCGGACAAACACCGGCGCAAGCACCACATTCGATGCAGGTATCCGGATCAATTACGTATTTGCCATCGCCTTCTTTGATCGCGTCAACAGGACATTCAGCTTGGCAAGCACCGCAGCTGATGCAATCGTCATTAATACAATAAGCCATTGATATACACCTCCTTAACAGCGATACGATTATATTATCTGTTCCATAAAAATAACCGTTATGCATTCATTTTACCACATAAATCTTATTTTTCAAGACCTTTTCTCAAAACAAATTATAAACAATATAAATTTATACCGTTCTGGCCTGCAAGCAGGAAAAGAAAAGATCGTCAAAGCGGAAATATATGCGTGTTTTTCCACTGGCATGCGGCCGGCGTGTTTTAATTGTCCTCTAATTCGGATAAGGCTTTGATCTCGTCTTTTTCTACCCGAATCACCGCGTCTTTGATGACCTTCAGTTCCTTTTTGTTATAGATGCGGGGGGCAGCGTCGGGATTTTTGTCCAGCCGCACTTTGATCATTCCGGTCAGCAAATTGGAATCGATCACCTGTCCTTTTCCGTCGGGCGAATTGACGATGGCGCCGACTTTAGGGGTGATCTTCAGCAATTGCTCATAGACATCCTGCTCATATTTCAGGCAGCACATCAGCCTGCCGCAGGTGCCGGATATTTTGGTGGGGTTGAGGGACAGCGATTGTTCCTTTGCCATTTTAATGGATACCGGCTGAAATTCTCCCAAAAAAGTGGAGCAGCAAAACGGTCTGCCGCAGATGCCCAATCCGCCCAGCATTTTAGACTCGTCCCGCACCCCGATTTGGCGCAGTTCGATTCGGGTGCGGAAAATCGCCGCCAGATCCTTGACCAGTTCGCGGAAATCCACCCTTCCGTCTGCTGTGAAGTAGAAAAGGATTTTGTTGTTGTCAAAGGTATATTCTACATCCACCAGCTTCATATCCAGCTTGTGCTCATTGATTTTCTGCTGGCAGATTTCCAATGCTTCCTGCTCTTTTTTCTTGTTTTCGGTGATCTTCTGTAAATCTTCCCGGGTAGCGATACGGATCACTTTCTTCAGCGGTGATACGATCTCGCTGTCCTCTACGATCCGATTGGATAACGCTACCTCTCCGCATTCCACGCCGCGCGCGGTTTCCACAATCACCCGTTGGCCGTTGTTGATTTGTTTGCCGTCGGGATCAAAATAATAGATTTTGCCGACATTTTTAAAGCGAACTCCTATAATTTCCGCCATATTTATAATCATTTCCGTTTTCTTTCCGAATGTGCGAATCCCGAAAGAAAAGAAATGCGCCACACCTCTTTTCCATCAATATGATAAGCGATTATTTTTCTGTTATGTCCTTTATTTTACCGCCTAACGCCAGTAGGGTAAGCGGGATATTTCCGTTAAAATCGAGTTGTTTTTTTATTTGGGCAAAAAGCTCATTGAGCTGAATGCCTTGCGACACCGTAATACAATGCGTCAGCTTTTCCGCTTCGGCAGGGAACGAACTGATCAGATCGGTTTCTCCTGCTTTTAAGACAACGGCATCCCGCACCGTTTCGGTCAGACAGTCCAGCAGGCCGTAAATTTCCGGCTTCTTTCCCTCATATGCCGATAATGCTTTGATTAAGGCATACTCATTTCCGGATATGATTGCTGTCAGCACCGCTAGGCGTCGTTCGGTTTCTGCCTGATAGGCCGTATCGGTCGCCGCGTCCAGCGCCAGCCCGATGTTGCCGTGAAAACGCGCCGACAATTCCTCTGCAAGCGGCTGTGCGACGCCTGCATCCACCAGTGCTGCCAAGCACTCTTCCTCGGTTATCGGAGATAAAGCAATCGGCACGCAGCGGGAAATTACTGTGGACGGGATTTTCATACGATTTCGGCAGGTGATAAAGAACACGGTGTCCTCCGGCGGCTCTTCCAACATTTTCAGCAGCGCGTTCTGTGCCTCCGCAGTCATATCTTCTGCCCGGCATAAAATATAAACCTTGTAATCGCCGTCATTCGGGCGGGTATATACGCTTTCTTTGATGTCGCGTACCATTTTGACATGAAAACTGTTTTTCTTGCTGTCGGACAAATAAAGGTGCAGATCAGGATGAATCAACCGTTCGGTTTTGTAACAGGCGGCACATTGAAGGCAAGGCTTGTCTCCCGTGCCGCGGCAGAGAATCGCCGAGGCAAACAAAAGCGCAAACGCCGTTTTGCCGACGCCGTCTTCTCCTTCGATCAGATAGGCATGACACAAACGCCCACCTTGTATTGCTGCAGTGAGCGTTTGCTTAGCTCTTATATTTCCGTAAAATTTCTTTGCCATAAATCAGGCTGTAAATCGCCGGCAGATAAGCAAACGCCGCCGATGATACACTCCTTTTTCCGTGATAGAACAGGATCAGCGTTTTCGGGTCAAATTTTTTCAAATCGTTCAATATTGGTCACAAACACCGTCGCGCCGCCGACTGAAACCTCAACCGGAAACGCGCTGTACGCACCGACGCCGTATGCCGTGGAGGTAGGAACCATCTGACTTCTGCGCTTGCTGTATTTTGTAATGATATCAATTACCTTGTCAACATTTTCATCCTCGGTCGCCACCATAAAAGTGGTGTTCCCCGCCATTAAGAATCCGCCGGTGGAAGCGAGCTTTGTCACAAAAAATCCCGCTTTCGTTAAAGAAGAGGAAACCATGGAGCTGTCATCGTTACTCACAATCGCATAAATCAGTTTCATAAATTCCGCACAGGTTTTTGCCCCGATCCTGAGAGCAAAAATATCCTGTGTCTGCACCCCGCTTTCTGTAATTTGAATAGAAATCCCATAAAGCTTATCTTTACAAATTTATTTTACCACTTTTACCATAAAAAAGCCACTGTTTTTTAAAATATTTTCCACTTGATTGTTGATTTTCTCTCCCGGAATTACAATCGGTACCCCGGGAGGACAGGAAATCGCCGTTTGAGCAGCGATTCTGCCGGCTGCGGTTTGGACAGGGACCGATTCGGAAAGAGAAAAAGCCGCATCGCGCGGGGATAGGATTACTTCGGGCAGCTCATAGGAAAACGGTACCGAAGCAGTCGGACGTACATCGATTTGCATGATCGCAGCATCCAATCGTTCCCAGTCTGTTGATGTATTGAAAGGGGAAGCCATGAACACGCTGTATCCGCCGCCGACATATTCCGGCTCGATGAAGTGCGAACGAAAATAAGCGCCTGCTTGCTCATCCGTATAGCCGATCGCCCCGGTGGCTACGCTCAGCCGAAACGGTTCACAGCGTCCGTCAATGATCGGAATGCTCCTGTTCCGGCACTGTTCTTTCAAATGACGGATCTGCCGGGCAGTTTGGGCATATGCCGCTTTGCCCTCTTTTTCCAGCCAGTCCATACAAAGCTCGATCGAAAGCATGATCAGATAGGACGGGCTGGTGCTGCCGAACAACGACATCTTTTCTTTGATGGCCTCCGCCGAAAAACGTTCGGACAGGTGCAGGAAAGCGCCGCCCGTAAATACCGGAAGTGTTTTATGCGCGCTGTCACAGCAGAGGTTGGCACCCAACGCCATAGGGTGTTGATGCTCGGACGTCACCAGCGCCGCGCCGTGCGCGTTGTCTACCAAAAGGAGAATACCGTTGCGCCGGCAGATTTCGGCGATGGAGGCGATATCTGCCATTCTGCCGAGATAATCGGGTGAAGTCAGATAGACCGCTTTGGCATGCGGGAAAGCAGCAATTGCCTCGACAATCTGTGCCGGTTCCACAGTGCCGCTCACACCGGCAGTGTCGGAATATTCCGGGAATATCCAGTGCGGCGTAATGCCCAGTAAAATACAACTGTTGATAAACGAGACATGGGCGTTGCGTACCGCAATGATCTCGTCGCCGGGATGTAATACCGCGGCAAGCATGGTTTGGATGCAAAGGGTACAACCGCCGGCGCTGATGATCGTGTCCGAAGCACCGTAAAAATCGGCAATTTGACGTTCCAGACTGCGGATCACCCCTTTTGCCTGATAAAGGCAGTCGGCTCCTGCGATTTCGGTGATATCAAATCGCTGCATATCGGTCAGCCGGAGTGACGGAAAATTTCCCTTATGTCCCGGCATATGAAAGCGGGACCATCCGTCCCGATGATATTGATTCATAAAATCAAAAAGCTGTGTCATGATGACCATACCTTTCCGAATCGTGCAGATGATATTGTGTTTGGCAGTGATGTAAGCATGATCTCGGCTGACGCCCATCATGCTATTTAATCATATCATAGTTTTTCTTTTTTTTCTACTTTTGTTTGCGCCAACTTTTTTTCACGTCGGTAGTTGTCCGTTTGCCTGAATATGATAGGACTCAGCATCAGCAGTGCGGTTACATTAGGCAGAAACATCAGCAGGTTTAAGCTGTCGGAGGCTGCCCAAACCAAATCCAGATTAGCGGTGGCACCGGCGATGATTGCCGCAAAGAAAGCCAACTGATAAATGCGGGTGGTCTGGGGCTTTGCCGACAAATACTGTAAACAGCAAACGCCGTAATAATACCATCCGAGCATAGATGCAAGCGCGAAAAAGGCAGTGCTTACCGCAATAAATCCGGAGGCATATTTCCCGATTACCGCAGAAAATGCCGCAGTGGTCAGTGCCGCTCCGTTCAATCCGCTGTCCCACAGCCCCGAGGTCAGAATTACCAAAGCGGTCAGCGTACACATCACCACGGTGTCAAAAAACACCTCAAAAATCCCCCACATTCCCTGTTGAACCGGGCTTTCCGCGGCGGCGCTGCCGTGAGCGATCGGCGCAGAGCCGAGTCCTGCCTCATTGGTAAAGATCCCGCGGGATACGCCGAATCGAACGGCGTTGGCAAAAGTATATCCCAGCACACCGCCTGCTGCCGAACGAAATCGGAACGCCGAATGGAAAATCGTACAGAAAGCGGCCGGGAGCCGGCGGTAATTTACGCCGATGACGAACAGGCAGGCTCCCAGATAAAAAAGCGCCATAAACGGTACCAGCTTTTCACATATTTTTGCAATCTGACTGACACCGCCGAATGCCGCCAGGGCGACAATCACTGCCAGAATCACTCCGATGATATTTTTGTTCCAGTGAAACGCACTTTCCAGTGCGTCGGATACCGAATTGGACTGTACCATATTACCGACACCGAAAGAAGCGAATACGCAGATTCCTGCAAACAATATCCCGAGCTTCGGCATTCCCAAGCCGTTTTTCATATAATACATCGGTCCGCCCCGCAGTTGTCCGTCTTTGTTTTTCACCTGAAATTCGACCGCCAGCAAGACTTCCGCATATTTTGTAATCATGCCTAAAAATGCGGTGATTACCATCCAGAAAACAGCACCTGGCCCTCCGCTGACAATTGCGGTTGCAACGCCGACGATGTTGCCGGTTCCGAGTGTGCCTGCCAAGGCGGTGGAAACCGCTTGAAAAGGGGTGATACCGCTTTTTTTGTCTTTTTTTCCGCTTTTGGCAAACAGGCGTATCACTGTTTCTTTCAGCGTATCTCCGAAATGCAGAAATTGAAAAAAACCGGTCCCAATGGACAAATAGATGCCCGCCGCCAGTAAAAGCAACAGCATCAGCGGGCTTCCCGCACGATTTACTTTTTCTAAAAAACCCAGCATAATTACAGTCCTTTCGGTTTTGTTCCTTTGAGTACCGTTACATATATATGCAAGGACAGTTGCTTTTATTTGAAGGGAGACACTTGACAGGTCGGAGTATGATGATTCCCGTACCGTTTCCATGCTGAGATTTTTCGGCGCAAAAGAAGCATTTTATTGAAATAGCTCCACAACTTTTAATTTGGGGAGATTTCCCAAAGAAACTCCTAAAGAAACTATTCGGTATTTTTTAAAAAAATCTTGATTTTCTTTTTAATCTATGATACAATATTCATTGTTTGAGGACGTAGCGCAGTTGGGAGCGCAACTGAATCGGTTACACACCCCGATGTTGCAAAAATAGAATCAGTTAAAATGTGTTTCTCATATGGGCCTGTAGCGCAGTTGGGAGCGCAACTCACTTGGTTACACACCCCGATTTTGTAAAAATTGAATCAGTTAAAATGTGTTTCTCACATGGGCCTGTAGCGCAGTTGGGAGCGTGCTTGAATGGCATTCAAGAGGTCGAGGGTTCGATCCCCTTCAGGTCCACCATTAGTCGGTAAAGACAAAAAACCAACCCGTCTCGAAATGAGACGGGTTGGTTTTTTGTACCTATGCGGTCATATTTAGCGAGATTTCTTTGTCAATTCCTAAGAAGAATTGCTTAATGTCAAAGTT
>JAQXIB010000009.1 GCA_029007575.1 Clostridiales bacterium
CTTTTGTAAAAAGCCTTGCACTTTGTATTTCGATTTCATTCTGAAATCGAAATCTGTGTTCGCATCAAGAAATGTCTATACGGCGAATAGCCGTTCGAACAAATCAAATTTTTGATTTGTTCAGCAGACATTATTTACAAATTGATACTATTATATTATAATATATTCGCACTGTTTCCAATCAGCAAATTACCAATAAAACAGAACAAACGCACTATCATTTGAAAGAATGTGTAGCCTGTGAAGATCAACTGCCATTTATCTGTCATTAATTTATACCAATGTGAAAAATCCTTTATGACGCCAAAGCGCATCTTTGATTATCACTATTTATTATATGTTCATAAAGGGATCGGAAAATATAAAATAGGGAATATTACCTATGACGCGAAAATCGGGGATCTGTTTTATTGTCCGCCGCAAATCAGCAACACTATATTAGCGGATGACAGCAATCCGTTTTTGCTGTCAGGGATCGAGTTCACCGTCGATCAGTCGGCTTATGCTGCGCAAAGCATCCCCGGTAAAATCAATATTTCAAAAGATACGTTTTTGTTGATGAGCATCAACGAGATGATCAAAGAATACAGCTTCAGCAAAACATTTTCTTCCGAAATATGCGACAATATTCTTTCGGTGCTGGTCAGTCAGTTAATTAGAACATCTCAGAATAAGAATATCGGCAGCGAAGATATCTCTGAAAATTTGTTAGGGTATATTATCAACAATTTTAATCAACCGATCACGCACAAGCAGCTTTCCGACATCTTTTCTTATCATAAAAACAGCATTAACAGAATCTTGCTGAAATCCACAAATATGACTTTAAAGAATTATATCATTGATATTCGGATGAAAAAAGCGTGCGAGTTTTTATTATACAGCAACAAAACAGTCGCGGAGATTGCAGAGCTGTGCGGATATTCGAGCAGCGTTTTTTTCTCTCGTCAATTTAAGCAGAAAAACGGCATCACGCCTTTGGAGTACCGTAAAACAAGAAACAAGGCATGAGCCTGCGCCAACAACGGCGTTCGGGAAACGGTTAAGATTGCAAAAAATCACCGGCAAGCCAAAGGCTT
Source organism: Clostridiales bacterium (assembly GCA_029007575.1). Taxonomy (GTDB): domain Bacteria; phylum Bacillota; class Clostridia; order Oscillospirales; family Ruminococcaceae; genus HGM13222. Next base: position 1,080 of record JAQXIB010000009.1, read on the forward strand.
GCCGGTGTGGGATCATGTTAGATTAATAATTTTCCGCTTTTACCTGGAAATAGGATTTTGGATGCGCGCAGACCGGACATACCTCCGGAGCGGTCGTAGCAACATGGATGTGACCGCAGTTTGCGCACTGCCATACAACGATATCGGGTTTGCGGAACACTTCGCCGGTTTCTACGTTAGCGAGCAGTTTGCGATATCTTTCTTCATGCTCTTTTTCAATTTTCGCAACGCCCTCAAACAGCTCAGCGATTTTGTCAAATCCTTCAGCTCGTGCTTCCTTGGCAAAAGTGTCATACATATCCGTCCACTCATAATTTTCGCCCTCAGCGGCAGCTTTCAGGTTGTCCGCGGTAGAACCGATTCCGCCCGACGCTAATTTAAACCACATTTTCGCATGCTCTTTTTCGTTGTTAGCGGTTTCCTCAAAAATAGCAGCGATCTGGTTGAAGCCTTCCTTTTTCGCGGCGGAGGAATAATAAGTATATTTGTTTCTCGCCTGAGATTCTCCGGCAAAAGCCGCCCACAAATTTGCCTCTGTTTTTGTTCCTTTTAATTCTTTCATTTCAATCACCGTTCCTTTTTAAAATAAATATCGTTTTCTTTATGAAATTGCCGCTTCATTCAAAGCCGGCAACATTTCCGATGGAAAAGCCTTTAATACTAAAATCTGATTGAAAGCTTTAATCGATTTCCGAGGATGAATTGTGTCAGAAAAGGCAGACGATGCCGCTGGGCTGACGCCCAGCAAGGAGGATAACGCTTTCTGGCGCAATTCAGACCGGAAAGAATGAAAGTGTTTCATTAGATTTTAGTATAAATCATCCGCTTTTGCTCCGCTTGTTTCTGCTCGCTGCACTCCGGGCAGATACCTTGAAATACGATGTCGTGCCGTTGGATCAAAAAGCCGTTTGTGTTGCGGATCTTCGATAACATGTCCTCCTGATACGCCATATCCACATCATAGACTCTGCCGCAGCGATTGCATTTGAAATGATAATGCGCAGTCGTGTTAAAATCAAACCGGTCCGCCGTATCCGGTACGCAGATTTTTTGAATTTCTCCGGTTTCTGCCAACAAATTCAAATTTCGATAGACCGTTCCCTTACTGATATTCGGATATTGAGCTGCAACCGCCTGATAAATCTCTTCCGCGGTCGGATGATGATGCAGTTGTTTGACAGCTGTAAGGACCATATCCCGCTGAATAGTATTTCGGGTTGCTTTCATAACTCTCGTTCCTTATTAATAATATTTACTAA
>JAQXIB010000010.1 GCA_029007575.1 Clostridiales bacterium
GCCAGCCGATGTGCATAAGGCGCCGTATCGGGAGAGGAAATACCGACATTGTCCGGCGGCAGGGGGATATCCTCCGCCAGCAATGTTTTTCTTGCGGTTTTCCCTAAAATACTTTCGATTCGCTTCCAGTCGATCTTGTTCTTGTCGTTGATGGTCAGCACCATAAAGCGTACCCCTTTTTCACTGACCATCTCAAAGAAATATTTCCGCCGGACAAACAGCTTTGCCAAGCCTTTCCGCTGATCCTTACACTGCAAGATTGTAAACATGAGCCGCACCCCGTTATAAAATGATAATACCGCTTCGCCGGCAGGCGAAAAACGGTATCACACAACTATACATTTCTGCGCCGAAGCAATTGATCTTCAGCGGAACAGAAGCACTGATAAAACCAAAACACGTTTAATCAGTGCTTCTGTTCATGTATATGCAAATAACGGTGTTCCTATTCCATGTTAAGAAAACAGCGGTCATTTTTCTGGTCGACAATGCCATGGATTTTAATGATTCATCTCTGATACCATCAGCAATTATGCAGTTTTAATGTTATCTTTCCCATTTCAATTTAGGAGTTCTGTTTGGGACATCTACAAAGTCTGGTGAGGAAACACGCCTATTTAATTTATTGGCAAGGCTAAACATATCTGAAATGGTATCAAATTTAGTAAACTTCCCACCACCTTCGGTAATGTTCTGAGGGAAAGCAACAGTCGCATCATCTTGTGGATCATCGTACCAAAAGATATTGCGTTCCCCATTCCTTGATGGCACATTTTCCGACACACCAAAAGCTTTACCACCATAAATTTTTCCGGTAGTATACACCAGAGCGATATCGTAAGCGCTGTTGACTATGCCGCAAGCGATACCATTTTGAGCTGTAATTGTTCCTGTGTTGTATGCTAAATCAATTCCTGAACATTTTGAAGCCATACCCGCAGCGTTTCCGTTTTTTACATGAATGTTACCCGAATTAAAACCCGATATCCAAGATCCGGTTGTCATTCCGATAACTCCGGCAACGTATTCCGCTTCGTTTACATTGATATTTCCTTTGTTGCCGCCTATAACGTTATTTTCTGATTTTCCGGCAACTCCTCCGACATATTTTGCTTTTTCGATATTTATCGTTCCGGCAACAATCACCTGTTCTACATAACCTCTTTCACCGATATTGCCAAAAAATCCAACACCGTCCTCAAGCGATGCAGGAAATTTTGTAATTTTATAATTTGAAACCGTATAACCGTCCCCATGAAACTCCCCGGTAAAAGGCTTGGCATTGGTTCCTATAGGGGTCCATTCCATACCGCCTAAATCAATATCGTTTCCCAGAGCATATTTACCGCTCAAATTATTATGAACAGCTATTAAGTCTTCTTTTGTTTCGATGATTGTACATCCTCCGGCACCATACTTGTTATTTATCACTTTATAATTTACAATTTTCGGAACATTTTGAGGCATTTCAGCGGTTCCTTTCACATATGCCCGGAGAAAGCCGATTTCTTTAATTGTAATCGTCCTGCTGCCTTCTTTTTTAGGAGCCGGAATAGAAAGTTCAATTTCAGTAACATAAGTTTTACGTTCTTGGTTATATTCCGTATCTACCCTGTTAATTTTATACTTCGTGGCAGATGTAGAGTAAACATTGTTGATTCCGTTTTCTGTATCGTCAACGAGTACATCTACAATAGCATCACGTTCTGTGTTTTCAACTAATAATGTTAACACAGGATTCTGCCCGCCTATATAACTATTTTCCACAATTTTACCGGATAATGTTTCAATCGAAAAAGCATTATCAGCGCCTTTTGACATCATAAGCGGCATGACATTAGCAGTATGTTTTGTACTCATAGCCTGATTTAATATTTCACTTTTTCCGCTGGCAGTTTTATAGCCAATATATTTAGGAATATTCTTTAATGTATTTTTGGAATTTGATTTTGTTTGATTGGAATTATTCGTGATATTATTTTGATTGTTATTGGTCGGATCAGAGTTTTGGAAGGAATCTGATCCATCCGTTATCGGCTCGCTGGAATAAACCTGATTATCATAAGAATCTACGGATTCTGAAGCAATGTCAGATGATACCTGTTCCATCTCTGACTTGCTTTTGCATGATGCCATTAAGCTAACTAAAATAAAAATCGCAAGAATTACTGATATGAGCTTTTTCATCGTCAATCTTCCAAATGCTTTCATTATTCTCGATATCATCTAACCTATTCCGCGGCGGACACCACTTCGATTGCCTTTTTCAACTGCGGATCGGTCGTTTCATCCAACTCGTTAAAATTCTTTTCCTGATCCTGGGTCAAGGTAACAGGAAAGTCCGCCTTAATTCCTACGCCATGGAAATTCTCGCTTTTCGGGGGGTCAAAATAAGCGGTCGTGATCCGGATCGCACTGCCGTCGCTTAAATCATACAGCGTCTGCATAATTCCTTTTCCGAAGGTCGTTGTCCCGACCGATTGCGCCTTGTCAAAATCCTTGAGTGCCGCAACAAAAAGCTCTGACGCGCTGGCGGTGTTGCCGTTGGTGATGGTGACCATCGGCAAATCTACCTGTTTGGCATCCGAGGTATAGAGTGCCTCTTTTTTCCCGCTTTTATCCCGCTTGTAAACGATCACGCCGGACGGAAGCAGCTTATCCAGCATTTTTTCCACCGAATCCAGCGTGCCGCCTCCGTTGTTGCGCAGGTCGAAAATCAAGCCCTCCGCACCTTTGGCAATGCAATCATCCACTGCCTTGGAGAACTGGTCAATGGTGTTGGTGGTGAAATCTTCTATTTTGATGTAACCGTTTTGATCGATCATCCGGTAGCTGACCGTCGGGATCTCCACTTTCTTGCGCACAAGCTCCAGATCGGTATCCACTCCGTTCCGCCGATAAGTGATCTTTACCTTGGTTCCGGCTTCCCCCGAAACCTTACCGATGGCGGTTTTATATCCCAACGTCAGGACATCTTCCCCCTCGACCTTCACGATCAAATCCTCCGGTTCCAGCTTGGCTTCGCTTGCCGGCGAATTATCATAAACCTTTTGGATTTTGATGTATCCGCTGGTATCCTGTGACGCCGATACGCCGATTCCCACCAGAGCGCCCTCGCTGTTGAGTTTCTCGTTCTTTAAATCAGCCGGGCTGAAATAACGAGCATAGTTGTCGTCCAGGCCGTTGAGGTAACCTGCGGCGATCGCGTCCATTAGTTCGTCGTCATCGATGTCACCGACAAAATGCTGCGCGACAAGGGAATCGATCTCGTCGATTTTGGAATAAATGCGTTCCCGCTCGGTCACCCGACCGATTTTTCCGTTAAATTTCTGCATGGAAAAGATCATGGTAATAACAAAGGTAACTGCCGCAACGATTCCCATAAAGCATATTGCAGCCCCCAATGATATTTTTTTGTTCATGGCAAACTCCATTCTGCAACGGGGCCTCCGGTGAGCTGCACCATAAAAGGCTCCCTGCTCTGATTTTATCTTAGGGTAATTTCACATAATTAAGCGGATTGGTGTGTTTTCCGTTGATGCGCACCTCAAAATGAAGATGTGCGCCGAAAGAGTTTCCAGTATTTCCCGCCTTGGCAATGACCTGACCCTGTGTCACCGTATCTCCCACCGATACCAAGACCTGGCTGGCATGGGCATACAGCGTAGAATAAGCTTTTCCGTCACTGCCGACGCCGTGGTCAATGATCACGTAGTTGCCGTAGCCGGTACTCGGGCTGGTTTTTACGGTTTTAACGACCTTACCTTTTTTGGAGGCCACGATCGGCACGCCGTAGCTGTTGCCGTTGGAAATGTCGATTCCCTTGTGGATCGTGCCCCAGCGCGGTCCGTAAGGAGAAGAGATATAGGATCTGCTGGAAGAAAAGGGCCACATCCAACCGCCGGGGGAGAGAGAGCCGGAGGGCGTCATGCTGTCATACAGCTTTTGCAGTTCCGCCTGTGCCGCTTCTTCTTCCTTGTCCAGCCTTGCTTTATCTTTCTGATAAGCCGCTTTTTCGGCGTTGATCGCTGCCATGTATTTCTCGCTCTTTGCGTAAGAAGCATCGAGGGTACTCTTTTTAGCGGACAGCGTCTTTTGGCTGTTTACCACCTTTGCCTTGCTGTCCTCGATTTCTTTTTTTGCCGCCTCGATATCCGCCTTTTCGGAGGCGAGCCGGTTGATCAGCTTTTGATCCCGCTCCGCCACCGCCTGTATCATTTCGGTGTGGGTCAAAAGATCGGTGAAGCTCTCCGCCGAAAAAATGACCATCAGCAGCGAGTTGTCTCCGGCAAGCTGCATTGCCGCAAGCCGTTCCTTCATCAGCTCAAAGTTTTCATCAATGTCGGCGGATTTCAGCGAAATTTCTTTTTCTTTTGCCGCGATTTTATTGTTATATAATGTAATCTGGCTGTTCAGACTGTCGATCTGTTTTTCCAAGCTTTCGATCTGACTGTTCAGCGCCTGTTGATATTCTTTCTGTTTTTTCTGGTCTTTGGATAAGCTGTTTATTTTATTCTGCAGCTCTTTTTGTTCCTTTTCCAGTTTTTCGATCTGTGCCTGAAGCGCACTTTCACTTGCCGCAAAGGTCGGAACGACTGCTGCGCTGACAAAACCAATCAGCATTAAAATAACCAGTACCAGGGAAATAATCCTGACCTTTTTGGAATTCATTTTATCACCTTTCCTTGCAGGGGATAATCCCCTGCACCTTAATTCGGGAACCGAGTTAGGGTAACGATCAAACTCAAACACCCGCGTTTTTACACTAGCCTTATTCCGTAAGCATTAAAGTTTAAGCCGAGCAAGCGGCTTTGTGTGGTTTTGGCGAAGCCAAAATCCCGGCGTGATATTTGCCGGGAAACACAAACGCCGTCAGTACACGAAGAATGCAGTGCATTTTTCGTGTACAAAATGCCCTGCCTATACTTTTAAGTGAGAGCGAACGCTGATGATACTGCCGAGCATGCCGGTCACTACCCCCGCACCCGCAAAGCAAAGTCCCAAGCCCGGTGCAACTTCTTGAAACGGTAACAACCGCTGCATCATGCTTGCCAAAAAGGTCACCGTGCTGTTGTCCAAAATCGCCTTTGCCAGCATGGAGTAGCCGCCCCAAACGACTAAAAAAGCCAACGCCGCCGAGATCAATCCCAGCAGTAAACCCTCCACCATAAACGGAAATCGGATAAAATTGTCGGTCGCGCCGACGTATTTCATAATGTTGATCTCTTTGCGCCGGGTAAAGACCGCGGCACGAATGGTGTTAGCGATGATGACCAACGACACCAGCACCAACGCAATGATAATCGCGCCGCCGAATAAGTTGACCATATTTTTGACTTTTACGATGGCGTCCGCAAAGTCTTTGTAGAAGCTGACCTGCTTTACGCCCTCTATCTTTTTAATCGCCGCGACAGTGTCAGTTATTTTTTCCAAATCCTTTTCTTTTACGGTGTAGTACGCGTAATAGGGGTTGTCGTCAGCATCATCGAGCAAAGCCGATGCCGACCCCAGTTTTTCTTTCTGTAACTGAAATACCGTTGCGCGGTCAAAATAGATAACCTCTTTTAAATCCGAGATTTGTTTCAGCTCGGAAGCAATTTCCGCATTTCGTTCTTCGGTATTTTCTTTTTCCAAATACACCACGATCTCGTTCTGATCCTCGAGGTAGCCCACCATGCTGTTGACGTTTTGAGAAAACAGCATCGCAAATCCGACGATCAGCAAGCACGCCGTCAGCACGCCAACCGACGCAAAGGTCATCAACCGGTTGGTCCAGAGGTTTTTTACCCCCTCTTTGAGTAAATACTTCAACGCTCCGCCGTTCATTCGACCTCCACCTCTTTCTCCTCCGGATTAGGCTGGGTCTTGATCTCGATAGTTTTATCCATGTCCTGCCGGCTTTTGGCTTTCTTTTTCTTCTCCAATTCCAGCAGTTTTTCTCTTTCTCCTTTGATATGGCTGTCAAATACGACTCTGCCGTTTTCGATCTGGATCGTCCGGCCGCCGAAATACTTCACAATATCGTGTTCATGGGTAACCATTAAAACCGTGGTGCCGCACTTGTTGATCTGTATCAGCAATTCCACGATCTCATAGGACAGCTCAGGGTCGATGTTGCCGGTCGGCTCATCCGCGATGATCAGCGGCGGATCGTTGACCAGCGCCCGCGCAACTGCCACCCGCTGCTGCTCGCCGCCCGACAGCTCATGCGGATACCGTTTGGCTTTGGACAGCAGATCCATCAGCTCCAGCACATACGGCACTCTGGTCCGTATCTGTTTCTGGGGTGTGCCGGTAACACGCAGCGCGAACGCGACGTTATCATAGACATTCATGGTCGGGATCAGCCGGAAATCCTGGAAAACGAATCCGATCGAACGCCGGAACTGAGGAATATTTTTCCTTTTCAGCTTGTTAAGATTATAACCGTTGACTACTACCGTACCTTTGGTAGCGATCTTTTCCCGCAGCAACAGTTTTAAAATGGAACTTTTACCCGCTCCCGACGCACCGACGATATAAGCCATCTCTCCGTCTTCTACATGAAGATTGATATCATGGAGCGCGGTCGTTCCGTTTTCATATTGTAAAGAAACATCATTTAATTCTATCATATATGAAGCAGCATATGGCTCTTTGTACCCTTGCTGACTTTATCAAAATTAAAAAAGAGCGTTATGCCAAAGTACACCACCTTATATTTCATTTCCAGGCATAATGCCTGGGCAGGGAATAATTCCCTGTCACCCTTTGTACACCAAAAATGCACCGCATTCTTGGTGTACTGACGGCGTTTGTGTTTCCCGACAAATATAATGTCGGGATTTTGACTCCGCCAAAACCACACAAAGCCGCTTACCC
>JAQXIB010000011.1 GCA_029007575.1 Clostridiales bacterium
AATGACCAAACGTTTTCTCATTCTGATATCAGAAGAACTGCCAGAATGCTGATGCAGATGTTACCGGGAACTGATTTCATCTTTTCGGGATACAGTTCCACTCCGAACTATGATAATATGTTTGCAGGCTCGAATTTTGACGCCGAAGATTTTGACGACTATAACATCTTGCAGCGTGATTTGAAGGTGGACGGCGGTTTGCGTCCGGTCAGCGAGGAAGATGTGATCAAGGTCAGAACTAAAGCGGCAAAAGCGATGCAGATTGTGTTTAAAAAGTTGGGATTTGCTGAAATTAGTGATGAAGAGGTGCAGGAATGCGTCTTGGCGCACGGAAGCAAAGATATCCAAATCAAGCGTGATATCAACGAGGATCTGAAAGCCGCGAAGCGGATTCAGGATGGCGAATTTAACGGCGTCGATATCGTAAAAGCGCTGGCGGGTACCGAGTGCAACGATGTTGCCGTTTCGATCCTGGAAATGCTGAAGCAGCGTATATCCGGAGATTATCTCCATACCTCGGCTATTTTGGATGCTGATTTTCATGTGCATAGTTCTATCAACAATCCCAATACCTATGCCGGCCCCGGAACAGGCTATCGCTTAGACGGGGAAGAATGGGAAAAAATCAAGGATATTCCTCAGGCGTTAGACCCTGAGAGTATCGAATAGCGGGGTGAGAAACAGAATGAACGTTGATGAAAAGTTAATACAAGAGATTACCCAAAAAGTAGTAGCGGCGATTTCACAAATGGAACAGCCTGCTGCTTCTGAATCGAATTCTTCTGTCTTTCATACCGGCAATATGACAATGAAGGAAGTCGGTACTGCACAAGAGGGAAAATATCCCGATGAAGTGGTCATCGGATTGGCTCCTGCTTTCGGTGAATACCAGCATCACACCATTTGCGGATTATCGCATAGCGATGTCCTGCGTGAGGTGGCTGCCGGTATCGAAGAAGAAGGCATGAAAGTGCGGTTTGTCCGAGTATTGGAAACTTCCGATGTTGCATTTGTTGCGCTGCGTGCAGCCAAGTTAAGCGGTTCCGGAATCGGTGTCGGACTGCAATCCAAAGGGACTGCGGTCATCCATCAAAAAGATTTGTTTCCGCTGACCAATCTGGAATTATTTCCGCAGGCTCCGGTTCTTACGTTGGAGTTATACCGGAAAATCGGAAAAAACGCAGCAAGATACGCAAAAGGACAATCTCCTGTTCCGATTGAAACAATTAACGACTGCATGACCAGACCGAAATTTCAAGCGAAGGCGGCAATTCTTCATATTAAAGAAACCGAACACGTCGTCACCGGCGATCCTCCGATTGAATTAAATGTGGAATGGCAGTAAGTATTGTATGATTGAATAAAACGGAGGGGAGAAACGGATGCAAGATCAATTAATTGATTCTTTGGTGGCAAAAATTGCGGCAGATCTAAAAGGGGAATCTTCTGCTCCGGCAGCCCCCAAACCGGTTGCACAAGCCGCTAAAGTGCATACCGAAACAGCAGTGCCAAAAGCATCGGCAGCGTCTGATGGCAGTAAATATACTGTTGCGGATTATCCGTTGATGGAAAAGCATAGCGATATCATTAAAACGCCCACAGGAAAAAGCGTCAGTGATATTTCGTTAGAGGCTGTCAGCAAAGGAAATGTTTCGGTAGAAGATGTTCGCATTTCTGCACAAATGCTGCAAAATCAAGCAGATATTGCAGAAAGTGCGGGAAAGAAACAAATTGCAGAGAATCTGCGGCGTGCGGCTGAAATGACCGCTATCGAGGACGATGTCGTTATCAAAATGTACGATATGCTTCGTCCGAATCGCGCGACAAAAGAACAGCTCACTGAAATGGCAGAAACACTGCGCAATCAGTACCATGCGCCTTTATTGTCGCAGCTAGTCAGTGAAGCCTGCGCAGTGTATGAAAAACGAGGAATTTTGTTAAAATAATGATGTCTCGATTTCGGTAAGTTAGGTGGTGAGGATATGCAAAGTACGGATAACGATCTGACGGGTTGCCATTATGTTGTCGGAATAGATATCGGAAATTCCACAACAGAGGCTGTTTTGATTCGGCGGTGCGCACGAAATTTCCGGTATATTTCGTCCGGAATGACGGCTACTACCGGTGTAAAGGGTACTACCGAGAACGTGAAAGGTTGTATCACTGCTTTGGATATCGCATTAACCGAAGCAAATCTGAATTATCATCAAATCAGTCAGATTCATATTAACGAAGCAGCACCGGTTATCAGTGATTTGTCTATGGATACCATCAGCGAAACGACGGTAATCGGCTCGGCAATGATCGGACATAATCCGGATACTCCGGGCGGTGTCGGATTGGCAGTCGGGACAACAGCGGCGATCAATGATCTGCAGCGAGCCGATGAAGTGATTGCGGTAATCGACAAGCAATATCCTTATTACTTGTCCGCCAAATTGCTCAATGAGGCTTTTGACCGCGGTATCAACGTCGTAGCTGCGATCGTTCAAAATGATGACGGC
>JAQXIB010000012.1 GCA_029007575.1 Clostridiales bacterium
CTTTTGTAAAAAGCCTTGCACTTTGTATTTCGATTTCATTCTGAAATCGAAATCTGTGTTCGCATCAAGAAATGTCTATACGGCGAATAGCCGTTCGAACAAATCAAATTTTTGATTTGTTCAGCAGACATTATTTACAAAGGAATGGTGCAAATGGAAATCATAATAGGCAGTAAACAGGAAATGACTAAACAAGTTACCGAGGAAATGACAGCGAAGCATTTCGGAAGCGGAGATTTGCCGGTTTTGGCAACGCCGATGATGGTGACATGGTTTGAACAGTGCAGCGCAGAATGCCTGAAACGATTTTTAGATGACGGATCGACTTCGGTAGGTATTTATCTGAATGCGGAGCATATCTCAGCAACACCGGTTGGTGCGACGGTGTCGGTAAAAGCGGAATTAACCGCAGTAGATCAAAAAATCATTACGTTTTCCGCAACCGCTTACGATGATGCGGGAGAAATCGGTCATTGCATCCACAAACGCGCGATTGTCACAGCAGAGCGATTTTTGGAAAAAGCATATGCAAAAATCAAATAGAGACACAGGATATCGGCTATTTGCCGGTATCCTGTATTTTTTTATGCCTTTATGTAAATAATGTCTATTGAACAAATCAAATTTTTGATTTGTTCAATAGACATTTCTTGATGCGATCACAGATTTCGATTTCAGAATGAAGTCGAAATACAAAGTGCAAGGTTTTCTCAAAAAAGCAATCAAAAACCTTGCACTTCGTCCATGCAAAAACAACGGCAAAATGCTTTGCTATCGTTGTTTTTGCATTGTTCAGTGAGCATGAAATAATACCTGTGATTTATATTTTGATACAGAAAGGCATGAACCGGAATGGAAAAACAACAGATAAGCGAGCAGTTGGAGCAGAATATTCTTCATGCCGTTACGCCGAAAGAGCGTCTGATTTTTCAACGAGCCTCCAAGATAAAACGGAAATTGGCAGATAGCTTGCGTTCTATTCGCAGGCATTATAAAGATCTGGTTTTTCAGGGAAGCAAAAATTGTATTGATAACTGGGTGATCGATCATTTTTATTTGATCGAAAAAGAAGGCAAGAATTTGTTGAAGGATCTTGATACAGTCATTTTGCCGTTTGGTCAAAAAGGCGGTCAAGCTGATGTGATCATCTTTATCGATCTTTGTTTGGAGGATACGGAATTTTCCTTTACGACCGAATCATTAATAGATGCTGTTTCGGTGTTTGAACAACGTCGCTCTATGAAAAATTTTGAGATAGAATTTCTGACGCAAGCCATGAAAATTTCCGCCATCCATAAAATTCGGGATTGTCTGTTCGGGGGAGAGCAGGAGGAACGATTGGTGCAGAAAGCGATTGCCTTATTATTTGAGGTCAAATCCATTGATACGATGAAAATCGCTCAAAGCAAAAATGCGTTGGAAAAACTGTTAAACACCGATCCGTCCGGATATTATCCGAAAATGAATGATATTACCAGAAACATATACCGATATAAATTATGCATGACGTCGATTCAGAAACAAGAGGATGAACTGGATCTGGCAAAAGATTATATCGAAAAAAGCCGAACAGAGGATAATAAACATATCGGCTTTTTTATCTATGAGGATTACGATTGCTTGTTCAAAAAGAAACTGGCCGCAAAGCTTTATATTCCGTTGTTGTTTATCCTTCCCGCAGTATTTTCAATATTGTTTGCGCTTTTATTTCGTCATTATTATTTGCCGTTGCTTCTCTATTTCCCAATATGGGCAATTCTAAAACCGTTCATTGATTATTTTTGCTTGCTACAAACCAAACCGGAATATTTGCCTCGAATGGAATTTAACGGAAAAATACCGACGGAAGGGAGGACGTTGATTACCATTGCAACGCTGCTTCCGAATACCAAAGAATTGAGTCGGTTAAAGAGCAAACTCGAAAAGCTGTATATGACCAATAAAACCGGAGACGTCAAAATTGCTTTGCTGGCAGATTTAAAGGAAAGCGAATATCCGACTACCAATGAGGACGATTTGCTGATTCGTTTGGTCAAAAAGATGGTTCGGGATTTAAATGAACAGTATGGTAACAGCTTTATCCTGATCGTCAGAAAGCGCAGCTTCAGCAAAACACAGCAGGTCTTTACCGGATATGAACGCAAGCGCGGCGCGATTGAGACGTTGGTCGATATGATCATGGGGCAGTCGGTGGATTTGGAAACCTTTGAGGGCAGCCGCAGCTATTTGGAACAGGTGAAATATCTTTATGTGCTGGATTATGACACCAAGGCGTTGATGGATACAGCGGAACAGCTTGTATCGGTGGCGCTGCACCCATTGAATCAGCCTGTGATAGATCCCGAAAAAGAAATCGTAACACGGGGGTATGGCATTTTGGCGCCGCGGGTAGGGATCGACTTGAAGGATTCGCTGAAAACTCCGTTTGCCAAAATTATGGGCGGATTAGGCGGTGTTTCCGCTTATGATAAAAGCTGCGGCGATTTGTATCAGGATTTGTTCGGCGAAGGCATTTTTGCAGGTAAAGGACTGATCGACGTGGCGTTGTTTTACAAAGTGCTGAAGGAGCGGTTCCCTGCCGAGGTGGTTTTGAGCCACGATATACTGGAAGGCAGCTTTTTGCGTACCGCGTTTGTTTCAGATGTGGAATTGCTGGACGGATTTCCTCAGTCGGCGGGTTCTTATTTCAAACGCCTACATCGTTGGATACGGGGAGATTATCAGAATATACCGTATTTATTTAAAAATATAGAAACAGCCAATGCAAAAATCAAGAATCCGCTGAATGGCTTAAGCCGATTCAAGCTGTTTGACAATTTGCGCAGAGAGCTGACGCCGTGGCTGATCCTGCGTTGTATGATGCTTGCATTATTTCTTCCCGCAAAGGTCAGCGCTTTGCTCGTTTCGGTTTCTGTCTTGGCGGCAGCATCCGGCTTTTTGTTCAGCCTGCTTTGGACGCTGCTGACCGGAGGCTTTTTTACGTTATCCAGGAAGTATTACTCCAAGACACTGCCTGAAACATTCGAACTGTTGGCGCAATGCTCCTATGAATTGATTTTACTGCCCAAAAGCGCGGTGTGCGGCATGGATGCGGCGATCAGAGCATTGTACCGTCGGTTTATTTCCCATAAAAAATTAATGGAATGGACGACTGCGGCGCAGGCGGATAAGGGAAAGCACGGATTTTGGCAAACGGTTCGTTCTGATTGGTATTCGGTGCCGATCGGCATTTTGTTTTTGGCGATGGGGTATGGCTTTACCCGCCTGCTGGGGTTGCTGTTTTTGTCCGGTATTCCGCTGATCCTGTATTCCCAGAAAAAATATCCCGAAGAAAACCACCAAATCACCGAAGAACAGAGCGATACGATTCTTTCCTATACTGCGTCCATGTGGGGCTTTTATAACGATTATGTTACTGCGGAAGAAAATTATCTGCCGCCCGACAACGTACAGGAAGCACCGATTTATCAGTTGGCACATCATACTTCTCCTACCAATATCGGGATGTATCTGCTGTCTGCGCTTTCGGCAAGAGATATGAAATTTACCGATACCCAAACTATGACAGAAAAAATATCGAACACCATAGATACCGTGGAAAAAATGAAAAAATTTCATGGTAATCTTTACAATTGGTACCATACCAAAACGTTGGCGGTATTGGAACCGCAATATGTTTCTACGGTGGACAGCGGCAATTTTGTATGCTGTTTGGTTGCCTTGAAAGAAGGCTTGAGGGAGTATCAGGGAGAGTGTGCACAAATTCCTTCGTTGGCAGACCGAATCGAAAGGCTCATTGAGGAAACCGATTTAAGCGTGTTTTATGACGAAAACAAAAAGCTGTTCAGTATCGGTTATGACAGTCAGACGGAAAAATTGAGCCCGTCCAGTTATGATATGCTGATGAGCGAGGCGAGAATGACCAGCTATTTTGCCATTGCTAAAAGGCAGGTCCCGGTCAAACACTGGTCGGCGTTAGGACGCACTCTTGCCAGAATGAATTTCTATACGGGGCCGCTGTCCTGGACCGGAACCATGTTTGAGTATTTCATGCCGGAGCTGTTGCTGCACTGTATTGACGGCTCGATGGGATATGAGGGGCTTCGCTTTTGTCTGTACTGTCAAAAAAGGCGTGCCAAACAAAAAGGAGTGCCGTTTGGAATCTCGGAAAGCGGATATTATGCTTTTGATACCCAGCTCAGATATCAGTATAAAGCGTTTGGGGTACAAAAGCTTGCGCTGAAGAAGGGGCAGAATCGCAATACCGTGATTTCACCTTATTCCAGTTTTTTAACTTTGCCTTTTGATTTTGAAGCCTCTTATCATAATTTGGCATGGCTGAAGAAAATCGGATTATACGGAAAATACGGGCATTATGAAGCAATCGACTTCACACCGGAACGGGTACAGGAAAATCATTATCAGATTATTAAAAGCTATATGGCGCACCATATCGGCATGAGTATGATAGCGGCCAATAACGCACTGAATGAAAATGTGATGCAGAAAAGATTTTTGCGGGATAAAATGATGAATCGCGCGAATGAATTGCTGCAGGAGAAGGTCATTGCAGGCAGCGTTGTATTTGAAGATATATATGAGAGGGAATTTAACAGAAAGGCAGGCAAGGAGAGCGCGATGGATTTAGAATACAGCAATATTTATCCGCAAAGTCCGCGCGCACATTTTCTTTCAAACGGAGAGATCACTTCTGTACTTGCTGATTGCGGCGTATCTTTTTTACAGTATCAAGGTAAGGATATGACCAGACGGTCGATCGATCTTCTTCGCCGTCCAATGGGTGTTTTTGCATTGGTAAAATCAGGAGAGAAGGTATTGCCCTTCACTTACGCTCCTTTTTATGATAACCGTATGGAATATCGGGTTACCGTTTCGGAAAACAGCGTGTATTATTTTTCCGGTCTGGATGAGATGCAAACCGGTATGAAAATACTTTTGCACAATACACTGCCTTGTGAACAACGTCAGTTTGTGGTGCGCAATGATTCTTCAGAAAAAGCGGACAGCCAGCTTTTATTTTATCTGGAGCCTTCCCTGATGCCTTATCGAGATGACATTGCGCATCCTGCTTTTTCCAAGATGTTTGTTCAGATACAATATGATAAGGTTTCCAATGTTTTGCTGGCTTCCAGAAAATTGCGTGGCGAGGAAGAACCGGTCTTTTTGGCGGTCGGCTTTTTGGAAGAAGTTCGATTTGAATACGAAGCAAATCGTGAAAACATTCTGGAACGGCCGGACGGTATTCTTTCGCTTCCGAAAGCCTTTGATAAAAAATTCGGCAGGGGAAAAGGAACTCCGGATCCCTGTATCGCTATCAAGTTTCAGACAACGGTTCTGCCGAAAAGTCAGCGGGAATATACCTTGCTGTTGTCCTCGGGCAGAACAAGAGAACAGGCGATTAACGGAATTGTTGCCGTTCGTGCCGAGGGGGCGATCACCGACGAAACAGCCGCAGGTGCGTTGATACCAAATGATTCGTTGGAGGGAAGATTACGCTCTGTATTGCTCCCGCAAATCGTATTTCGGAAGCCGGACACCGAGCTTAGCTTGGAAGCGGTACGAAAAACCGAACAGCATAAAACGGCGCTGTGGCGGTTCGGGATATCGGGAGATTTGCCGATCGTGTTGCTTGAGGTGCTGAATGACAAGGATATTGAACGGGTCAAGACCTATCTTTCCTGCCATAAAAAAATGAACATCTGCCACATAGAGTATGATCTGGTTTTGTCATATCGTGATGACGGGGATTATATCAAGCCGGTTTTGAATATGCTTCACGATCAGATCGACAAGCTGGATCAAGCAGGGTTGTTAGACGCAAACGGAGGTATTCATCTGGTCAGTACCAGCGGAGATGAAAGCATCGTGAATCTACTGCGGGCGGCTGCCTGCCATATTGCGCCGAAATCTATGGTGCGTATTCATAAGCCGATCGAGCTTTATACACCGATTCAAGTGAATGCTGTTTCACCTTCTGCGATAGAGCCGCAGGGTGCAAAATATCAGGTGGAGTCAGGTGCTTTTACAGATGATCGGTTTGTTGTGGAGGGCTCACCCGCTTTGCCTTGGTGTCATCTTCTCGCAAATCCTGCGTTCGGAACCTTGGTGTCTGATAAAAGTCTTGGCTACACATGGGCCGTGAATGCACGTGAAAATAAATTGACGCCGTGGAGCAACGATACGATGTCGGATAATCAAGGGGAGATGTTGATTGTGAGAATGAATGGAGCTTATTATAATATTATTAACGGCGCAAGAGCGGAATTTTCTCCAAGAGGCGCTCGGTACAGCGGGCATTTTCACAACATTCGTTCGGAAGTCCGCGTATCGGTGCAGCAGAAAGATTTGTCCAAAAATATATCGGTGGATTTTTACAACGAAACCGACCGTCCGATCATACTGGAATGTGCGTATTATACCGAGCCGATATTGGGGGTGGATCGGCAAAATGTGAAGTTTATTACTGCTCAATATCATGATCGTTCCTTGATTTTCAGAAATACTTTTGAGCAATCCATGAAAGCGCATATGGGGATTTATACCGATAGTGAATGTAACTACACCTGCGGGCGGCCCGGCTTTTGGTCGGGCAATTGGGAAACGCCGGAGGACGCGCCGAACTATGATCCTTGCGGAGTTTTAATCGTAAAAAAGGAACTGCCGCCCCGGAAAAAGGAAAAAATCAATTTTGTGTTGGGATTTTCGGCATCCGAAGAGGGCTTGAATCGTATTTTGCGGCAAAATTACGGCGAGCTGTTTCACTTCCCGAACAGCCTGACGATTCAAACACCGGATCCATCATTGAATTATTTGTTGAATACCTGGCTGCCGTGGCAAACGGTTACTTCCAGGGTATTTGCCCGAACCGGATTTTATCAGTGCGGCGGTGCGTGGGGATTCCGCGATCAGCTACAGGATGTGGCAAATCTTTCGGTGCTTGCTCCGCATACCGCTCGGACACAGATTATTCGCGCGGCTGCCAGTCAATTTGCGGAAGGGGATGTTCTGCACTGGTGGCATAATCTACCCCAAAACAGCGGAGGGAAAAGAGGTGTTCGCACCCGGTATTCGGATGATCTGTTATGGCTGGTCTACGCTGTTTGCGAGTATATTGAAAAAACAAATGATTATTCGATACTGGATGTACCGGTCTGTTATGCTCAGGCGCCGTTGCTGGGACAGCAGGAACAGGAAAGATATGTGACTGTGACGGCCTCTGAAATCAAAGAAAGTGTGTTCCGGCACTGTATTCGTGCAATAGATAAAGCGTATCGGCTCGGACGGCATAAGCTGGTCTTGATGGGTTGCGGAGATTGGAATGACGGATATAATCGGGTAGGATCCGGCGGCGAGGGGGAAAGCGTTTGGTTGACTCAGTTTTTGGCATTGGTGATGAAGCGCTTTTCTCCGATTGCCGAACAGTACGGAGATCGCGATTATGCTGCGCAGCTTGCCGATACTGCTCAAAAGCTATTAGAGGCAGTGGAAGAATCAGCTTGGGACGGGCAATGGTATTTGCGGGCTTTTTTCGATGACGGCGACAAGATGGGGTCTCATCAATCGGAAGAATGTAAAATTGATTCCCTGCCGCAAAGCTTCAGCGTATTGTCAGGCATGGAAAATCAGGAGCGGATCGCTTCGGCTCTGGACAGCGTATATACACAGTTGGTGGATCAGAACAACCAACTGATCGCATTATTCTCTCCGGCTTATGATATTTCCGAGCAGAATCCGGGGTATGTAAAAGCTTACCCGATCGGCATTCGGGAAAACGGCGGTCA
>JAQXIB010000013.1 GCA_029007575.1 Clostridiales bacterium
GCAGCCGATATCAGAAATGCTATCAGCAAAAATTGATTGATTTCTGCTTTGTATATCGAATTTTGATGTGCTTTTTGAAGAACACCGATTGCTCCACTGAATACAAATGAACCAAGACAGCAAAACAGCCATTGAAAAGAGGCACGTCGATTTTCCTTTTTGCTGTCAATGGACAAAACAAGCGTCATAATAATAAGTCCGACACCAATATATTGCCATATGCTGACGGATTCATTCCAGAAAATCGCTCCGGATAAAGCCGGGATAAGCATGGAGGAAGAAATAATAACCGAAGTATAAGAAAAGGGACCCAACGTAAGCGCTAATATATTTAGGATCGTACTTCCCAAGGTGGAAACGCCGTACAGAATACCAAGTGCAATAGTATAAAACGACATTTCTGAGATTCCACCTGAGAAAATCAAAATGACGATGATAGAAAAAACCGTAGACAATGTGTTCAGCAAATAAATATCTGCATTTCTTTTCACATACTTCTTACTATATACATTACGCAGTAAACCATATAGCAATGTAATCAAGATGGAAATGTAAAGCAATAAATATGGATTTATATTTTTCATGTTTGAGATTCGTCCTTTTTGTATTCCCGGATTAAATATCAAAGCAGTGCGTGTTTAACGCCGATATCATGAACAATTTTTGATATCATCCTATTATAAAACGCCCTTACTCCTCTGGCAATTCGGATATACGGGCGTTTTATAGTGTGTATCTTTCAATATTAATTATTTGCTTTCTTTCCAGCCGCTGGTGTCAACACCAAGTCCCTCAATCTGCGCTTCCACGCCTTCTTTTAGGATTTTGTCGTATTGTTCCAAAAAAGTCTTGTCATCAATATAATCGGACACCCACATTTCCAAGTATCTCGACAACATATCCGTGGAGTCAATAGTAGGTCCTAACACCCATTGAGTTTGAGGTATCCGAGGAAAAACCTGCTTGAACCATTCTTCAAGTGCCGGGGGAATGGCGCTTCCTTTGACTGCACCCAAAGCCTGTCCTTGCATTTCAATTACGATTTGGCTCGTGTTTTCCGGTTTGGTAATCCATTGTAAAAAACGAACAGCCGCTTCCTCGCGCCCCTTGTTTCCCTCTACCGCAGGTCTAACGATATTAAACGAGTTAGCAACAGGCGGCTGATAGGGACCGGTTTCATATTCCACGTCTGCCGCATATTGAGAAGTGGAAGAATCGGCAACAGGTGCAGGAAACATCCCATATTCAAAGGGCCGTGTCATATCGGCGTTTTCCAATGCAAGGCGGCTAACGCCATCCTCCATCATGGCAACCTTACCTTCTTTCCAGAGGGTTTCATAATCGGTATTGGCAGCACCCTCCTGTAAGACATCTTTGTATTTGCGTTTGACCTGCTTGTAGATTTCCAGAACAGCAGGATTGTTTTTGGAATAAAACTGCCCTTCATATTCAGCCCGAAGCAATTCATTCTGGCTCATAATTCCGTTTCCGTCATAATCCCATTTATCTTTCATTTTTAAGGAGAAAGTAGGGCCGAGAGAAAATTGAATGTCCCAACAATTAATAATTGGAGTCTTATTCAGTGACCAAGGACCTACAGCAATATATCCCGCATCATTTATTTTCTCACATATAGTGATAAATTCTTCCCAGTTTTTTGGGACTGAGACGCCGACCTTTTTAAAAATATCCTTGTTATAGAAATAAGCAGTCGCTACACCGGGATACAGTGTGACAGGGATTGCTACAATATTTCCGTTAGCATCGGATGTCATATAGCTGTTCCACAGATAGGAAGGAAATGTATCCTTCCATTTTTCATTACCTTCTATGTATATATTGGGTTGTTCTAGATAGGAATTGAGCGGAATAAACCAGTTTCGATCAGCGTAAGTAGCTCCCTGCATAAACGTGATGTCCGCCGGAGTGCCTGCCGAAATTTCTGTTATCATCCATTGAGCCCAATCGCCAAAAGCGCCTTTGCCACGTTCCCATGTTATGGTAACATTGGGATACATCTTGGTGAATTCATCCGCCAATTTTTGACTTGCTTGAATAACGATAGGGTTGTCCGCAGTTGGTTCGGTAATTACGGACGGCATAATTGCTTGAAGATCCACTTTTAATTCAATCGGTTTTCCGTCATTTATCGTGCCGTATTCCCCAGCGGTTACAGTTTCATCCCCGCTTGAATCTTTTGGCTTGCAAGCTACGAAAGACAATAGAAGCAGGATGCAAACCAGGCAGGATAGAAGTCTTCTCATCATAAATAACCTCCTCACATATTACAACGAATTGTACAATCAGATGAAAGTTAAAGCTCTTTTACATAATCCAGGTTCTCTCAAAAAGGAAGGAACTGAAACACACAGGACTTATAGTTTCAGCGCTGTGCTGGCCAAACCTTCCACATAATACCTGTTTGCAAACAAAAATAAGAAAACCAGCAGCAAAGAAGCAACCAAATATCCGGCATACATTGCCGGCTGAGTGCTGGCGGCATATTTTAAAAGCAGTGAAGCAGATACGGTCAACAAATTTTCATTTTTGATGGTAATCATAGGCCAAAAATAGTCGTTCCAAACATTGCTGAACTGCATAATTGTCATGGTTCCTAATATAGGTAAGGACAGCGGCAAACAGATTCGTGTATAAATAAAGAATTCTTTTGCGCCATCAATTCTGGCGGCCTCGAAGATTCCCTCCGGAAGCCCCGCAAAAAAGCCACGCAGGAGAAAAACACCGGAAACAGGCGCTCCCACCCACATAGGAAGAATCATAATAGCATAATTATCGATCCCGATCGTGCCTTTATACAACATATAACTCGGGACCAAAGTCAAACATCCGGGCACCATCATCAATGCCATAACAAACATATATAAAAAGTTCTGACCGGGAAATTTCATTCTAGCATAAGCATAAGCAGAAAGAGATGAGATAAACAAAACGCCGGCAGTTCCAAGAATAGCAACCAACAAAGTGTTAAGAATCGGACGAACGAGTTTTTCCAGTGCGTACCAAAAATTCGAGAAATAAAGCGGAAGTGTTGGATACCACTGTGTTTCAGTAAAGTTTGTAGGAGATTTAAAAGCACCCCATAAAGCCATTGCCAAAGGATATAAAAGAAGAATTAGTAAAACAAAGAGGGTGGTATGCAGGAAAAAGCCTGATACATACCTTTTACAACTTTTCATGATAGGCCCCTTTCCGTCGCAATAGTATCAGTAGTAGATCCCAAAGATACCGCATGACAGAATCTTTAAAGCTGATTAATTATATTGAAGCGATCATTCGCTGGATTTCACAAACTTCATGGTCATAATTGTTATGATCAGAATTAAGAAAAACAAAACAGTACCCATAGCACTTGCGTATCCCATGCGATCTGCCTTGAATGCTTGCGTAAACATATAATAGCCAGGCACCATTGTACGGAATCCCGGTCCGCCGTTTGTAAGGATAATCTGAGTAGAATAATCCTGTATACCACCAATAATGCCAAAGACAAGGAAGTATTTGATTTGTCCCATTACCGAAGGCAAATCAATGCTGAAAAAGCGACGGATTCTTCCTGCGCCATCCAGCACCGAACTTTCAATCACCTCTGTGGAAATGCCTGTCAATCCTGACATGTATACCAACACGGAAGTGCCTCCAACCCATGGGAATCCCATAAATATGATACTGAATATAATAAGATTCGGATTGCCGAGCCAATCGATCGCCTGTTCTGGTCCCACAAAGCCTAATAAACGGCAGAGAGACACCATAAGTCCGTTGTTAGGATCGTAAATATTTTTCCAAATCAAAGTTCCGACTACACCCGGAGCAACCATAGGCAGTAAAATCATTACCCGATAAAAGTATTTCATCCGGGATGAACGTACACCAAAAATAAGCTCAGCCACAATCAAAGGTACGATTACGCTGATAATCAACCGCGGAATCATGATTTCCAGCAGTACACCGAAGGAGTTTAAAAAGATCTTGTCTTGAAACAACTCCTTGAAGTTATTGAGCCCGATAAATACCTCCCTGCCGGTGCTATCCCATTCAAAAAAAGAATGATATAACCCACTAAAAGCCGGATAATATGAATACACCGCAAGCAGTATAATCTGTGGAAGCAAAAAAAGATAAGCCAATCGTGCTTTATACATGCGGCGAAGCAGAGATGTCAATTTTTGCATAAAATCACTTCCGTTTCATCAGTTAAATTATTCTCCAAATATATCTTCAATGGTTATCTGCGAATCATCGGTAGTTGTGGTAACGGGCCTTTTAAGCTCCACTGTAAAGTCCAGAGTAGCAGGCACGGACACTAACACAGAGTTACTCTCGTCCATGACCTGAATCGGCACATCGCCTACCTCGATGAAATCGGAAGCCAAATATGGATAATAAACAAAATGAGCAAGTCCGTCTGCATCAGTCTTCAGTCGTGCGATTTTTACATTGCCTTTTTTAGGCAGCATATAGAGAATATGCCCTACAACAGGTGCATCGCCTTTTTTCAGTTGCACTGTAATATTTACGGGTGTTTTTCCATCGGCATAAGAGGGCTGTGGATCGATCTCTACAATTTGCAAGCTGTAGCTGTGGGCAATCAATGTATCAATCCCATAAAACGCAGCTATTGTAAGAATGATTGCAAAAATGGCAATCAATTTTTTCTTCATTTTCATTCCCCTTTTATTTAATGTAGAATTGCATTGCGAGGGATGTTCTGCTAAAACATCCCCAGCAATACAAAATCTTTCCACATGAGAATGCACACTTCAGGCATGTGAAGCGAAAAGAATCCAGTCTCACATTAATTCTGTTTCCTTCTGCGCAGGAGACAAACTGCAGCGATGCTTATGCTCAACATTCCGAGAATCACGAATAACATATCGGAATGACCGGTATCAGGGGTATCTTCGGAATCAGAATTATCCGGCTCGCTGGAATCATCCGGCTCACTGGAAGATACGTCGGTGGGTTCGTCATCCGCCAGAGGAGTACGTGCATATACCATTTTATACACCGAAACACGTTCTCCGCTTTCATTTGCGCCCAGCACTTGGAAACCATACGTACAACCAGGTTCCAGATTATCAATCGTCAAGGTAGAACCGGCAACGTTTTGCTTCTTCAGGAAAGTGTATTCTCGCAAATCTCCGGATTGAGTGACTTTGAAAACAAGGACATCATATCCGGTAGCATTTTCATCCATCTCCCATTTCAGATCGACTGTTGTACTGGTAATATTCTCTTCTCCGGGAGTTATAGCCGCAGGAGCGTTCTCGGTAGGCTCCAAAGGCTGGACAGACGGTGCTGGAGCCAACGTCACCTCACCTGCTTCACGAAGATCCAAGCCAAAATGTTCTTTGCCCTTGGTGGAAGCCCAACGTAGATCTGAGGTGTTCTGCAGACCATAACCGTCCAGATACATGATGTCAAAACCGATTTTTGCATTTTCCTGAAGTTTGGCTTTCGCTTCATTAGTAAAATAGTATTTCAATTCACATGAAGCCGGGCTGTTGGGATTGACACTCACGCAAGGAACTTCAAGAATGGGTTTACCCGCATAATTTGTATCCGTGTATTGTTTATCTCCCTCGGCAAAGGAAAAACCAGCATTGTTCGGAACACCGCCGAAAGTATACCCTTCATAGTTGGCTGAATAAACTGCCGCGAAAGGAGCAGAATCTCCCAGCATAACGCGGCTTTCACCGACAGGCACGCCGTCTAGATTGAATAAAACCTTAATTGCCGTATATTTGTCATCAGCATCCGTGGTCTGTACAGCCACGTAGATAGCATCTTCATCCCACATCATCTTAAATGTTCCAGAAATTTCCTTGTTGGTTGTGACATTTTTAAATTCATTTGCTGGAACGTCAGCCCATTCGCTGAGATTTCCGTCCATTTCAGGTGTACCATAAATAGCTGTGGCTTTCGCTGGTTCCTTATTCTCTTCCTCTTCGGCAGGGCGCTCGTTGAGCAGCGTGATGGCGCCGATTTCCCGCAGGTCATCGTTCCACTTTGCCTGACTGGATGCCCATCCGATAGTGGTCATCTTCTCGTCAGATGGACTTGCGGCACCGTTAAAGTCATTCCATCGGATGTCAAAGCCGATTTCGATGTTATTCGCCAATTTGGATTTCATCTCGTCATTGACTTTTAATGCGGTAACAACGGTGTACTTTCCCTCTGAGTAATCAAGTTTTATTCCCGGGTTGTTGAGAAGATTAGCACCAATTCCCTCATTGCTGCCGCCTCCATATGCATTTGCCGGATCCGCATTACCAACATAATACGGGGCGTTATTCCAAGTGTAAACACCTGCATTTACCGCTTTCTCGCCGCCGAAGTTTACAGCAGCTTCCCCTACCGGTTTTCCGTCAAGATCCAGCAGAAATTTAATCTGGTCGTTGTTCGTATCCTGAGTAGCATCGGCAATCACAGCCTTCACATACACGGCTTCTTCGTCCCATTTCACCTGGAACGAACCTGTAGCATTGGAAGTGCCGTTTCCAATCTTCTTCAGCTCATGCACGTCGTCTCCGCTCCAATCAGTCGGAAACCCCTGGTCATCCTTCTGGCCGGTGTACTTCAGTGCAATGCCCGTCGCAGCATCCTGCGCAGAGCTTTCTGTCCCGTTTGCTGCGACAGATCCAATGGAAACCGCGCACATTGAACACAGTATGCCGGTCGCCAACAGAGCAGATAATGTTTTTTTCATTGTTTTTTCCTCCTTACTTTTTATATCGTATAAGATCTTCAACGAAAATCTTATCCTACAAGAGTAACATTGCCTAGTGTAGTATAATCTTGGAACGCATTTCCACCATAAGCCTCAAATCTTTCATTCACTGTCATGTTGGTTTCAAACCAGAAATGATAGGTTCCATTAACATATACAACCGCCGGATCGGCAATGTGCTGCTTGACATAAGTTTTATAGTCTTCAATGGATTTTATCTTGGCAATACACTGGAGATTTTGCCAATGTTTCAGGTCCTTACTTTCCGCATACCATACACCATCCCAAGGTGATTGACGAGTAAACCACATCTTATAGGTATCCCCGATTTTAAGAACACAATGACCCCAGTCATAGCTATAGTCCACCGGAAAGTCCTCCAGAATAATATCGCCCAGGTCCTTGACTACAGCGCTGCTTCCGGCCCAGTCTTTATCCCAGTCGTTTTTGACAGTGCTGGTGGTCCCGCTTGCTTTACTCGAGATTCCTGTGCTGACGGTCCCGGAGACGATACCAGATTCACTACTAACAAGGGAACTGGTATCAACAGTAAGCTCGCTGTCAACCATGCTCGTATCCCCATTGCTTTCCGTAAGAGAGCCGGCGGAAGAAGCGTCCACTGTTGATGAGCTGTCTGCCGGTTTTTTCGCGCAGCCGGTAACTATCGTCAGCAGGAGCGTTAGAGCTATGACTGCAGAAACCCATTTTCTTGTAACTGATTTTTTCATACTTAAACACCTCTTTTTATATTGTTACAGTACTGGAATCGCGTAAATAAATCTAATAGATTCCCCCTTTCAAATCGATACTGCACGATTAAAAGAACACATCGAAATGCATCTTCCCGGAAAAAGGCTCCAGCTCTATGGTCTCAGTATTCGGATCATACCGTCCGGCGCTCACATGAACTGCCTTTCGCCCATCAGGATGAGGAACACGAACGAACAGGGAGTCAAGAGCCGGAAACCCTTTGTTCTCTAAAGAAAGGGTTATACCAATTTTTCCGGCGGACACCTCACTACATACAGCAAGATCGATCGAGCCATAATAGGTGCGAAGATTCTTAACCGTAATATTCTTTCCATCCTCGAGCCATTTTCTTGGCACACCCGCAAGCAGACGCAGCTGGCTTTTTTTATAATTTTCCAGTGCCAGCATCCAGCGGCATCGCATAAGGAACCATGACTCTTCGTGCAGCTTATGGGGACTGCCGCAGAAGAAATGCTCCCAGAATGAGTAAGTTTCTCGATCGGCTAATCCGCTAAAAGCAGAATAAAACTCCTGTAAATATAAACGGACGTCACCGCGAAGCAATTGCCCGTATGGATGTGGACTGTAATAGGACTGAGAAAATGCCGTGTTGTTTAGTGTAAGATATTCGGCACAGAACGCAAGAATATCTTCTCCCATCGGCTCATCGGCGTCAACAACACCCTGCAGAACCAGATAGGACGCACCAAGCATATCCCTTGCCATAAAGGAACCATGAGAATGCCAAGTGCCGCCTTCTGCATATAAAGACAGTGGCCCGGTGTATTCCGGCCAAGCCGAAAATGAACGGATCCATGTTCCATCGGAGATGGGAATTGCCGGAGAAAGAGCCATACTGCGAGCCAAAGATTCCCGAATGTTTTCTCGCATCTCAGCCGCAATAGCTTGATAACGCGCTGCATTTTCGGGGTCACAATCATTCAGAATTTCCCCCGCGCTTGCAAGACCTGCATATGCGCCGGCATTAAGCATGAACGAATGAAAATGATCTTCGGGATCAGCCACCTTTCCTTTGATCATGCCGTATCCGTTTCCATTTTTTAATGTATCATCTAAATTCTGTTCTCTCCAACGAATCAAGTACTCAGCCGCCTTGACGATGCTGTCGTGTACCCTGCCTGCCCATTGCACATCGCGAGTCAGCCGCCAGTGTTCTCCCATTGTCCACAATACACTGCCGGTTTCCAGCATATACCCGTCGAGATTCTGCATAAACCCGTCTTCATGTTGTTTTTCCACGAAAAACTGCAAGGCGCGGGCTGCCAGCTCGTTTTTTCCTGCTGCGTCCAGGAACTGGATTCCCGGCGAGCTCTCCGAACCGATGGCAGCATAATTCCCGTTAGAAGGTACCACTGGCGCAGCGGGATTTTTGCCATAATAGCCGATTTCTAAATGCAAAATGCCCGCCCGGATCATTTCCTCAATCCGTTTTTCCGGCAATCGAATCTCGGTAGCCTCTGCCAATTCCCCATTCCAGAAACGTTTTGCTTCCGCCAGACGCTGGTCGAAAGACTGATTAGCCAATGCTTCCGCTCGCTCAGGCGATACCGGCGTATGAGGAATTCGAAAATCAAAAACAGCCTTTTCTCCGGGCTGTAATAAAACAACCGCTTCTCTGGAAAAAAGAGGAAAATCGTTTAGCCTTGCTGTCACACATACTCGTCCGGAGGAAACCAGACTGGTATAGCCGGTTTCAGGGGAAAAAGTGAGCTTGTTCTCTTCCACCTGCGGGATAGGCGTCAGCAGATAGCTGTAAACAGGTGCTTTCGATGTGTTCTCCGCCACAACGCGGACGTACAAAACCGTTTCCTCCTCCCTGGAAAATTCCCCGTCTAACAAAGCGGCAGTATGCTCCTGCTGCTCTTTTGTCTGCTTATATCCCCCGCAACAAGCATCAGCAACATACATATCAGTTCCGCGAATATGGTCAGAGTCCAACGGATTTTTCTCCAAAGTGGCGAACATGGTGGTCCGGTAAATCATGTCACCATCAACGTCAACCGAGTTCAAAATCGGCAGACAACCGTCTTCCAATCGTTTAGACACCTGATTCCGGCAACCAATTCCCCGCCCGGTCAGCATACGAAGGGAATAGGGTTGCCCCGCAATTTCCGGCAGATCAGCTTCACGATGTCCCACAGACGCAAAGCGCGGCTGGATCACATCGAACACCTGATCATTGTGTCCGGAAGCTTTTCCATGAAAGGCTACTTGAAAAAGACGCATATCCTTGGATATGCCAAGCCAAATCGGTCCTTTTAAATCGAGAGTTTCGCTTGCCGCCCGATCAAAATCATATTCCGCTTCTTCAGACAGTTGCTCACGTTTCGATTTCCCATTTTTAGAAGCAATATCATTTATAATCTGTTCATACGAACGAAAATCGTCTCCATCTGTAACGATTACCCCACATTTCGGCAGGTATATCGGACAAAAGGAAGAAACATCCCGCAGAAAAAAACTGAAAGGATATTCGGTCTCAACATGCACCAGTGTGGCATTAGGACCGGCATTTGTTATAGAGCTCTCAAAGGATACTTCGGTCTCAAGCCCTGTAAAGTTGCTGCAAGCGGCACTCATTGTTCCATGTTCGACCCAAATCGTTCCGGAGCAAACTTTTTCCCATAAGATTCTGATGTTTTTCATTACGATAACCTCCATTTTCCCATCATCGATACAGAATTATTCATAATCTTCCAACCGCCACTCGTCCAACCAATCCAGTCGCCCCATTTCCCCTTCAAAGTGAAAAGGAAGCCAAACATAATCAGCGATCGCTGTATTCTCAACCGGCTTGTTTTGTTCCCACTTGAGAAGAGGCGTGCGATCGGCATCCGGGTTGAACATTGCCTCAAAAGCTGCGGCATAATCTTCATAAGGACGTGCGATCTCATTCGGAAGCCAGCGGTCTGCACAGGCAATATATAAATCTTTTTTCCCCTGCACACGAAACACTGATGAAATTTGACTGTGATATGAAGTACGGGTTGGATCGGCAGGATGAGGGTTGCCCAGAATCCGGTAAGGTCCATGCCAAGAATCTGAAACTGCAATTTCAGAGGGATTGGGCAGATAGCCCGTAGTGCCCGACGTAACCAGATAATGTAACCCCTTTCTTATAAAATGAGCGGCCGCTTCACGCACATAGGGCGGGTATTTACGAGGAAAATGTGTCGAATAATAGCCCGTTACATCGGTATAGTCATCAGTCAAATCAGCGCATATCGTTTCGCTGTGCACCCGTTCGAAGTAATAGTACGCTTTCCCGTCAGGTGCTACCGCAAGATCAAAATCGCCGGCATTCATACCCAAGGGACGAAATCCTTCCTTCACCTTCTGATAAGGGCCAAGTAATCGGTCGGCAGTCAACACTGTTACACTCTGAGAACCATCACGATTCTGAATTTTAATCCAACAGACAAACTTTTTTGTTCGCTGATTATAAATAATATGCGGACGATCCATCCAAGACTTCGGATGCAGCGAGGCAGTCTCATCCTCCAAATCCGGCGGAATAATCAATCCCATGTCTTCCCAGTTGTACAAATCAGTCGAACGATAACAGCGTACTCCCCAGTGCCATATTCCGGTTACCGGGTCGGTTTTTTCCTTATTTTCCCCATACCAGTAGTAGGTCCCCTCCCAATAGAGAACGGAACCGCCATGCGCTTGAATACGTTTCCCCTCAGTGTCTAACCAAGTCTGGCCAGGACGTATAGAATGATACATATCTTCCTCCTCATTTCCCATCAAATACTTCGGACTCTCCTGGCATTTGCTGCCAGCCTATGATAAGCGGTTCACTGCCGGTATTCGTGAAAACCAGAGAAACCTCGCTGGCCTCTGCTTTTATATGATAGACGGCAAAGGAAATACCGCTCCAAATAAAGACTTTATCACATAAAGTCAGTTCTCCACCCTGTGCAGTAACCTGCAGATCTGAACGGATACCGTTGTTGGCTCGCAGCGGAGAAAAATTCTCTCGAAGAAAACGTAACCCGATCCGTTGACAGTCGCCCGAAATCGGCAGCTGTACCTGGCATCCAACGTCCACATTCACATACCCGGCATTAATTGGACAACAGCGTCGTTCCCAGCCGTATACATCTACACCGAATGGTTCCACCTCAGCGGTAAGGATTCCCGCTTCCGGTAGCGTATGCGATACTCGCTCCCCGGCGTGGTAGAGCAGACGCCAGGAAAGACGTTCTCCTTCTTGCCAGCAGGGAAGATTCACAACAGCCGGTAAGGGAGTCGCTCCCGCATTTACTAAGGTAATGATGCCCTTATCGCCATCGGTATTGCTGTATCCATACAGACCTCGTTCGGACGGCCGCTGCAAAACTGGTATGGTATGACAAGAGGGCGAGCACACAAAGTCAAACATTGGCTCTACTGCAGCCATAAACGCCCAGTCCTCTTCAGTCAGCAATGCTGTTTCCCCGTATAAGTGCCTTTTACGAGTCCCCCGAACAATGTTAAGTATATAAGAATCACGCAAGGCTTTGCGACCTAAATAATAAATCGTACCGGTATTTCCCACCATAGTACCGTGATCATCAACAGCTTCTATCGGAAACAGTGCATCACGAAATTGTTCGATCATGCAATCAGTATAATGCAAAAGAGACTTTTGGAGTGGTGCCGGCATCTCTGCAGGCCGGGGATCTCCGCAGTAAACATAATCCACCGCTTCCGCCCAGAAAGGAGAAACAGCCAGACCGCGTCGATTGGGATCTACTGAGCTGATAAAGGACAGATCAGTGGTAAAGCCATTGTAAGCAAGTACTCTGAGATCCGGATACCGAGAGCGCAGATCCGCCAAATGCTCTATAAAAAATCGAACTGCAGGTTCCTTGGAAGCAGTGTGCCGAGCAGAGTGAAAAAGATGAGAAGTATCATCACAGTCGAAAAAGGCAAAATCAAATTTCAGCAATCTCACATGATTTTCCCGTATTTGATGCTCTACACCTTGAAATAGTTTATCCATGTTCTCACGGTAGCTCATACACAGTAAATCGGGAGTACCGCCTCGCATAAATGTCTTACATCCAACATCCAGCTTTTGCAAGTTGACATCAAACCACAACCCAAACTGCATACCAGCCGCTTCCACCGCTTGAATAAAAGCATTCGGACCATTAGGCCAATGTTCCTTATCAAAAGCGGTGTACATATCACCAGGACTATACCAATAATCATCCATCAAATAATAATCGAAAGCAAGGCCGGTTTGCTCCTTTGCGCGACAAATGTCAGCAAGTAATCTGTAAGCCATCTGTTCGTCCAAAGGCGAAGCAGCACTGTTATCCGATTCATCATGCGCGCCCCAGTCGCAGTAAATCCGCAATGAACCTGTAGGATGAGGACGTCTTGGACGCAGGAATCGCAGAAAACTCTCAGCCATATCATCTTCAATATTCAAGCCAAATACCACCGGCGAAAGAGTAAAGGTTTCACCGGGTTCGAGAGAAACAAAAGGCGCCTGACGCAAACAAAGCTGTTTGCCATCTGCCTGATTTTCTGCCGCCGGGAATGTACTGGATATAAAACCATCTATTCCGACAAAAATCGGCTGTCCCTCGCCGCCCCGATCCAAAGAGTAAGTCACTGTCGCCACTTCCGTGCAGACATAGCGCAGTGTCAAAGGGCTGTGAGCGATGATGGAGATAGTTTTAAGTGCTGCAGAAGTTGTCAAAGTATAAGAGACATCCACAGTAAGCAAAGAATGACTGTACCGTTTAGTCCAGATTTCCTCTCCCGATATATCTTGGGAAATTGCGTCTCTGCTGTTCAGTATCATTTCCTCTTGTGCCGTTCGAACCTGCAGACTATATTCGGTAAGTGTTGTCCAGATCAAATGGTGCTTGCCATGTATATCATGCAGGGCTTTTTGTCCGCGATCATCCGCCGTCAAGCGGCAGCATGCATTTTGCAGACGTGTCGTCATTTCATTCATGATGTCCTGTCGTCCTCCTCTATGTATATCGACTTATTGCAGCCGACTCTCCCTCTTGTGCCTCATACTTTTCTCCAGCCACAGGAATCTCGCTTGATTAGCTTTCCGGGAACTTCCAAAAGCACGGCGTTCTTCCGTTTTGTCTCGATGCGATCCAAGAGAATTTTTACTGCCAATCGTCCTATTTCTTTTTTATAGACACGAACTGTAGTCAATGGTACATCCACATAGGCTGCCAACGAAATATCGTCATGTCCGGTAACGGCCACATCTTCAGGAACACGCCATCCACCTTTTTGGAGAGCTTTGATACAGCCGATTGCCATCTCGTCATTGTATGCCACAATAGCTCTGGGCGGTCGATAGGACTGAAGTGCTGTTGTTACTCGTTCGTATGCAATGTCAACGCTGAATTCGCCATTAATAATCCAATTGGCATTTGCCTCCAGACCATGCTCCCATAGACAGCGCTTGCAGGCACTCAACCGTTTATCATTGCCGCCGCAGAGTAATCCGATGTCGGTATATCCCAAGTTCAGCAGGTGCTCCAGACCAAGCAAGATGCTACGGGAAGTATCTACGCCTACATAGTCGCTGTTTTTGTCAAACTGACCGTCCAAGCTCACCACATGCCGGGTAATCTTTGGTATCACACGTCTTAGTTTATCGTTTACCGCACCCAATAGAATGAGACCATCCAGAGGGTGTTCCTGATATTGCTGAAGCACTATGGGAAGCTGCTGCTGAAATTCTGTTACTGACAAACTAAAAGGCAGTTGTACATGACTGTGCGCGGCTTCTTCAATGATTCCCTCAATCACGTGAGAAAAATATGGATGTCCTGGATGCTTGTAGGAAGCAAAAGTGACATACCCTATATTGGGCTGTTCAGAAATTTCAGGAAGCCGCGCAATATATAAAGCTTGAGCGTTGATATTCTTGACATATCCCATTTCTTCGATAACACGCAGTACTCTTTCCCTGGTGGCGGGTCTGGTATGCAAAGTTGGGTCATCATTAAGAATTCGTGATACAAGGGTTTTTGATACGCCGCAGCGTTCTGCTACATCTTTCATAGTAAATTTCATGTACCAAACACCAGCCTTAAAAAATTTTGTGTTGCAAATCTGCAATCGCTTTGTACCAAACATTTTATCAAATTTGTCGGCAAAGAATATGGATGATTGAATCCACTTTATCCTGCCTACAGTATCTTCATCATAAACAGGCGTTTTCAGTAACTATTCATTTCTGAAATAAAAAGTGCTGTTGGCTCATAAAAATTGGGCAAAGTTATCAATATTATCAAGCTAATTTATCAAGTTATTGTAACAACCGATCTTCTGGTTATAGTTTAACATACTGAATTCCCATAGATCAAGAAATTTTTAGTGTCTCGGTTTACTAATTCTAAGCAAGCCAAATTCCTTACATATTGTGCTTTTTTATTTATTTTTACCTGTTTTTTTCTATATTGTTTCCGATTTATAAGTATGTTTTTATGTTTACCATTTTGGATAATTTTTGTTTACCAAATATTTCCTATTTTTTTCAAATAGAGAGGTAAATTTGTTTACTTAATCCAGCTTGCATTCACCTTAAGCGGACGGTTTTGCCAATCTGCAACATCCGACGTTATCTTTTCGCTGATTTTACTGATAAGCTCGGGTGATATTTCGACATCATAGAGATTTTTTATCTGCTCGGAAATATCCCGCTGACTCATTCCACATGAGTACAGCGAAAGTATTTTTTCCTCCATTCCGTCGGCATTGCGGCTGTATTTACTTATGATAGACGGTTCATACTCTCCATTCCGATCACGAGAAACATCTATTGTTACTTCGCCGTGCTGCGTTTTTACCGTCTTTTTGGAATGCCCGTTCCGGTAGTTGTTCGACATATGGTGTTCTATGCAATATGCTGTTTCTTTTGATCATCACGATTTTAATTGAATGTGTAGCACGAGTCGAATGTGCGAATTTCCAAGCAAAAGAATTGCTCTGTTGAAATTGCAGGTTTTTCTGCTTTTCCAACGGAGCTTTTTGTTTTTTCATATATTCAACTTCACCCTGCATATACCATTGCTCACTTCTCTCGTCAGTACGGTATCGGGAATTTTGCTGAGCCGCTTTTTGCTGAAATTGGTGTTTCCGTAATAGCAATCAAAGTTTGCGATAGGAAGTACAACTCACTCGGAATAGTCACACTCTTATTTGCTTCGCAGTAGGAGACAATGTCACATACTACATCAAGGGGAACACTGTTAAGATCAATGCTTTACAGAACATTATAAGATTGTCATGAGCAATGAGCAGATCATCAGCAAGAGTATCGAAGAATAATAAAATCGATTGAATCTCTGCAATATCTTTTTCAATCAAAGTATAATCCGTTACGTTTTCATCCTGTCCGCCGTGCTTGCGGCAATTTCATTTTGCGGCAACAAACTGAGCTTTGCTTTATAGGAAAAAGTATTTGCATATCTTCTGCCCGGTTTCTTCAGTGAAAAGCGTTGTTACTGCATTGCGGATTTCTTCAATATTCAGCCCGTAAAACGGTCGCAGCTTTGGCAATGCTTTTAAGGCTTCAAGAGTATTAGCACCAGTTTTTACAAATTCCGTGATATTCAAATAGTCGTCATTTAATTGTCTTATAATATGAAAAGTCAAGCCATCCCGAAATACAGCAATCCGTGCGGTGGTATCGTTAATATAAAACTGATTGAGCAGGTGCGTGGCAAACACTCCGGCAGGATAGCTTTTGCCGCCGAATATCGCTCTGTCGTCACGGTAATCGGCAGTAAAAAATGAAGGAATCATCTTGTTTTGCTCCTTTATTCTATCATGGCATATGTCCCAAAAGATGGACTTAACGCAGACATAAAGTTAAAAAGTTATATTCGCACAAGTATTATATATTCTATTATACCGTAAATATCGCTGATTTTCAAAGCTTACCGTCTGTTGCGTTTTTGCAGTTTTAGTTGTTGCGCTGTTTCGTAAAAAATCTCTGTTTTCCGCTATTATATATACAGAAGGCAGGAAATGAGCCGTCGAGACCGCACTCGGCGGCTTTTTCCCTGTCCGGAAAACGGAAAGGAGGCGAAATCTATGGTATTCAAAATCACACCGAAGCAACGGACAAGAATCAATATGCTCATTTACAAATTTCACAGCAGATTTTATTAGGCAAATTCAATTGAGCCAAAACGCCGATATTTGTCTCAAAGCACATTATTTACAACAGAATTAGAGCCAACTTGGCTCAAAGATGAGATATGGCCTAACGGAAAAGAAAGCGGTTTTCGATACCGTGTAGCGGAGAAATGTGCTGAAATCACGGCATTTGAGAGTCGTTTATTCTTATGCCCTGCGGGGTATGTCTCATTATATAACAAGCAGGGAACTTGTACGGCAAGTTCCCGTTTGGCAGCCTTTGACGACTACTCTCTTTAGGGGCTTGGAACCCCTAATACCCCCGCTGACACAGAAATGTTACAGGTATGATTTGATAAACCCATTGACAAACGGTCGGTATACCGATATAATGTAATAAAGGAAAGGGTGGTGCAAATGAACCTACAAGAATATATAGATAGCAGAAATATTACCAAATACCATCTGTCACA
>JAQXIB010000014.1 GCA_029007575.1 Clostridiales bacterium
CTTTCATCGATTTCCGAGGATGAATTGTGTCAGAAAAGGCAGACGACGCCGCTGGGCTGACGCCCAGCAAGGAGGATAACGCTTTCTGGCGCAATTCAGACCGGAAAGAATGAAAGTATTTCATTAGATTTTAGTATAAGATCATCACGGAGCCACAAACGAAAGGAAGAACGGTTAAATGGCATTGGACGGTGCTTTTTTGCACTTTATTAAAATGAAAATCGCATCGCATATCGATGCAAGAATCGATAAAATTCATCAGCCTTCCCGGGAAGAAATCGTCATCACGCTCCGCGGAAAGGGGTATTCGGACAAGCTGTTACTGTCTGCCGGTGCGGACAGCCCCCGCATCCATTTTACCGAGGAGAGCTTTGAAAACCCAAAAACGCCGCCGATGTTTTGTATGCTGCTTCGTAAGCATTTGGGCTGCGGCAAATTAAGCGCGGTGCGCCAGATCGGGATGGATCGGGTGCTGGAGCTGGATTTTGAAAGCATGAACGAATTCGGCGACCGTGTGACGCTGACGTTGGTCATTGAGATCATGGGGCGGCACAGCAATATTATTTTGGTGAATCAGGACGGCAGAATCATTGACGCCATCAAACGGATTGACGAGGATATGTCACGGGTTCGTCAGATATTACCCGGCATGGAATATCGGCATCTGCCGCAGCAGGATAAGCTGAATCTGCTTTCGGCAGAACGGGAAGAAGTGCTTTCCCGCTTGCAGAACGGAAAAACGGAGGAATTATCCAAGGCGTTGGTCAGGGTGTTTCAGGGCGTTTCTCCGGTGCTGGCGAGGGAGATCGCCGGTTATGCAACCCGTTACCGGGAGGTTTTGACCTCCGAAATTACCGATGATATTGCCGACCGATTATTCTTTTTCTGCGGCAAAATCCGAAAGATGCTGGAGGAAAACCGCCCAGAGCCTACCATCGCCTTGGAACAAAGCGGGAAACCAAAGGAATTTTCCTTTTTGGATTTGAAACAGTACGGACATTATTTACTGACACAGCCGGTGGATAGCTGCAGTCGGCTGTTGGATCGATTCTATGCCGAGCGGGACAGAATCGATCGAATGCGGCAGCGTTCCAACGATTTGCTGAAGCTGTTGATGACGCTGTCGGAGCGCGCCGAGCGAAAAATAGCGACCCAAACCGAAGAGCTGCAAAAATGCGCCGATCGGGAACAACTGAAAATTTACGGTGATTTGATCAACGCAGCGCTGTATCAAATCAAAAAAGGGGACAGCAAGGCGGTACTGCAGAATTATTATGATGAGCAGGCTCCTATGGTGGAAATTCCGTTGGAGCCGGGATTGACGCCGGTACAGAATGCGCAGAAATATTACAAGGAATATCGGAAAGCCGCTACTGCCGAAAAGTTGTTGGTGCAGTTTATCGATCAGGCAAAAGAGGAACTGGTATATCTGGAAAGTGTATTTGACGCGGTTTCTCGTACCAACGGAGAGAGCGAATTGCTGGAGATCCGGCAGGAATTGTCGGAACAGGGCTATTTGAAAAATTACAAAAACAGAAACAAGGTGTTGAAAGCACAGCCTCCGTTTCGCTTTTTATCCTCTGACGGATATACGATTTTGTGCGGCAGAAACAACAAGCAAAACGACAAGCTGACGCTAAAAGATGCCAAAAATTACGATATGTGGCTGCATGTCCATAATATGCCCGGTTCGCACGTGATCATCTCTGCGCAGGGCGGAGAAATCCCCAATCGAACCATCGAGGAGGCCTGCATCATTGCCGCATATAACAGCAAAGCGAGAGATTCGGCTCAGGTGCCGGTGGATTATACGCTGATTAAAAACGTGAAAAAACCGAACGGCGCCAAGCCCGGTATGGTGATTTTTACAGATTACCAAACCGCTTATGTGACGCCGGACGAGCAAACGGTAAAACAATTAATGGAATAAGCGGCTGCTTGTTTCCGGAAAGGGATTGTCATTCATGAGTCAAAACAGAAGCAAACAGCAACGGAAACCGCAGGAAAGCCGTCCTCATTCGGTACGGAACGAACAGGAAAACCAACTCGATACCGAGCATACGCCATGTGCGCTCTATCGCAAATGCGGCGGCTGTCAGCTTCAAAATATGTCTTATCCGAGACAACTGCAATGGAAACAGCATAAAGTGGAGAAGCTGCTCGGCAAATTCTGCAAGGTGCGTCCGATCATCGGAATGGAAAATCCGTACCATTACCGCAACAAAGTGCAGGCGGCGTTTGCGCTGACGAAAAATAAAAAAATCATCTCGGGAGTTTATCAGTCCAGTACCCACCGTGTGGTGCCGGTCGATCATTGCATGACCGAGGATCAAAAAGCGGATGAGATCATTGGAACGATTCGGGAACTGGTCTCCTCTTTTAAGCTGACAGTTTACAATGAGGATACTGGCAGGGGATTTTTACGGCATGTATTGGTCAAGCGGGGATTTTCCAGCAATCAGATCATGGTCGTGCTGGTCACCGGTACGCCGGTATTTCCGTCAAAAAATCATTTTATCGCCGCCTTGCTGGAAAAGCATCCCGAGATCACGACGATATTGATGAATATCAATCCGTATCAAACCAGTATGGTGCTGGGAGAAACCGAGAAGGTTTTATATGGCAGCGGTACGATTGAAGACGTTCTTTGCGGTTGTATATTCCGCATTTCAGCCAAGTCCTTTTATCAGATCAATCCGGTGCAGACCGAGGTTCTTTATCGAAAAGCGATCGAGTTTGCGAGCTTGACCGGAACCGAGACGGTGATTGACGCTTACTGCGGCATCGGTACCATCGGTTTGGAGGCGGCAAAACATGCCGGTCGGGAGATCGGTGTAGAGGACAATCGGGATGCGGTCAAGGACGCCATTGCTAATGCAAAGCGCAACGGTATTGAGAACGCTTTCTTTTACCATGCGGATGCTGGCCGGTTTATGACCGAGATGGCGCAAGAGCATCAGAGCGCAGAGGTAGTAATGATGGATCCGCCCCGTGCCGGGAGCGATGAGGCATTTTTATCCTCGCTGGTGACCCTGTCGCCGCAGAGAATCGTATATATTTCCTGCAACCCCGAAACGCAGGAGCGTGATCTATCCTATCTGGTGCGGCATGGATATCGGGTGAAAATCGTTCAGCCGGTCGATATGTTTCCGCATACAAACCATGTTGAGACGGTAGTGCTGCTGTCGAGAAAATCATAAATCATCGTTTCAGGGAGTGCGGGAATTGATAATTACCGAAGTGACGAAAAATAAAGTATGATTGATCGATATATAGACAAAGGCATTATGTATGCCTTGGATGATAATGGCGTTCAGACAATCTGTGTTGTCACCGATGAAGGAAACGACAGTATGGTCGTTAAGAAAGAAAGGAAAGTGAAAGATTACAATGAACGATGCAAAATCAGAGTGTCCCTGCAAAAGACTGCAATGCGAAAGGCATGGAGATTGCATCGCTTGCAGAGAACATCATCAAAATAAGCGCCACGGGACTGCTTGTGAGCGATTGAAAGCCAAAAAGAAGAAAGTTATACTAAAATCTAATTGAAAGCTTTAATCAATTTTCGAGAATGAATTGTACCGAAAAAGGCAGACGACGACGCTGGGCTGACGCCCAGCAAGGAGGA
>JAQXIB010000015.1 GCA_029007575.1 Clostridiales bacterium
TCCCAGCGCCAGCAATCCACCATCGGCAAACATCAGGCACTGAATAAACAATATCCCTATCATCGTCAGAAACGCAGCATAGGGTCCCAAAAGTGCTGTCAACAGCATACCGCCACACAAATGACCACTGGATCCGGTTCCCGGAATGGTAAAGTTTATCATCTGAGCAGCAAATACAAAGGCTCCCATCACACCCATCACAGGTATTTTTTTCGGATCATTTTCCAATTGTACTTTTTTTACGGAAAAAACAGTTGCTGCTGCAGAAGCGGCATACATGGCAGTTCCAACTGCAGGTGTCACTAAAGCATCCGCCATATGCATATCGATATCCTCCTGACTTTTTATTTTATAATACCATACAAAAATCACATAGAAAGGGGTATTTGTCAAGAGGAAACCATAATCTCTTTATAAACAAATAATTGAAGGGAGCATATCATTTTTTGATAAGCCCCCTTTTTGCGAAAAAACGTTATTATTTATTCCAGCACGATATTCCATTCTCCTATAGGCTCCACATAACCGACAATCGCTGCCTCCGGAATCTGTGACTGCAGTTCATCCAGACATGCTGCTGCATATTTTTCCGGCACTGCCATTAACAAACCACCGCTTGTTTGAGGATCGTAGAAAATATCCTGTTGTGCCCTCGTAATACCAGACATTACTTCGATACCACCTGCCACATATTCCCGGTTTCTATAGGCCCCTGCCGGGATAAATCCCATTTCTGCCAGTTCGTAAGCCTCCGGATGATATGGGATTTGATCCGCTATCAGATGAATGGTCACATCACTTCCCTGCGCCATCTCAAAACTATGCCCCAGTAAAGAGAATCCTGTCACATCCGTGCAGCTGTTCACCGGGTACTTCACCATAATATCCCTGGCTGTCTTATTCAGTGTTGCCATTTGTCTGTAAATACGCTGACACACATTATCAGATACTAAATTTGCTTTGATACTCGTTGTTAATATACCGATTCCCAACGGTTTTGTAAGAATCAGGACATCTCCCGGTTTCGCATTGCTGTTGGTCAGCACTTTGTCCGGATGTACAAATCCGGAAACCGCCAGTCCATAAATGGGTTCGGCCCCCTGAATCGTGTGACCACCTGTAATAATGGCCCCGGCTTCATAGGCTTTGTTATATCCACCCCGCAAAATCTCCTGTACTATGGATTTCTCCATTTTCTCCGTCAGGCACATAATATTCAACGCCAGCTTCGGTGACCCACCCATTGCATAGACATCGCTGAATGCATTCGCTGCCGCAATCTGTCCATATAAATAGGGGTCATCCACGATCGGCGGAAAGAAATCCGTTGTCTGAATCAGCGCTGTCTCTTCGTTAATCACATATACGCTGGCATCATCACTTTTGTCATATCCCACAATCAGCCGTTCATCTCTATGCGTCTTAAAGCCTTCTAACATATGGACCAGTGTACCTGCACCGACTTTGGCACCACATCCGGCACACTTTGCCAGCTTCGTCAACTTAATATCCGTTTCCATATCTATTCTCCTTAACTATCCTGGATTCTGTAAATACTCCTGTATCCATTCTCTGTTTGCTCCACAACCTGTTCAAGCTCTTCAGAATACGTACCTCCGGGACACGGATCATCCCCTTCAAACCGGACACAGGTACCGCAGCTGCTGCTAAGATTTCTTGGCACAGGCATCATCCTCGCCTTCATACCCGCAGCCTCACATATTTTTTTAAATCTT
Organism: Clostridiales bacterium; assembly: GCA_029007575.1. Taxonomy (GTDB): domain Bacteria; phylum Bacillota; class Clostridia; order Oscillospirales; family Ruminococcaceae; genus HGM13222. Next base: position 1,737 of record JAQXIB010000015.1, read on the forward strand.
ACAGCCCCAAAATGAGAATAAAAAGTCGCAATATAAACCATTTTCTCTCACCCTCTGTTATATTATGACAACCACTCAGGCCCTTAAAATCACGAATCTCAAAGAGGATTCACGGAAAACTATTTATTCATGGTCAGTAAATATTCTTCTCCATTCTCGGTGACGGTAACCTTGTAACCCTGATGTTCGGCATATCGTGTTACGTTTTCTTTTGAAGTCTGATTATCAACAAGCATTTCATAAGCATTTTCTTTTGAAGCCATAGCCTTGCGAATCATAATCACCGGTTCCGGACAGGAAAGTCCTCTTGCATCTAATGTTTTCATACGAATTCTCCTTTATTCCTTATCCTTTTTAAATGTATTAAGTGAAGCAATCGCTGTGACAACAACAATACCGATCACAACTGCAATCTTTCCATTCATCGTCGGTCCTTCTCCACTGGATGCGAGACCAAAATTATGGGCAAAAGCAGCTCCTGCAATCAGTCCAAGTACGGCAACTGCACTGTCACTGTTTCCTTCTCCTGACAGGATCAGCTGGCGAAGCGGGCATCCCCCCAGAAGAACACAGGCAAAACCAACCAACAGCATTCCCAGAAGGTTCCAAAGACCATCTGTATGGGCGATCGGCTGACCGGCAAATCCCGCTGTAAAATATACTCCCTCTGTCACTGCGGTCAAAATCAGGTTACATACAAGAGCGCTGATAAAAATTGCGATAAAACCAAAAAGAAGTTTTGTTTCCCGGAATAATACCACATCTCGAATACCGCCTACCATGCAAAGACGGGTCCTCTGCGCAATGGCACCGACACTCAAACCCGCAATCAGGCTCAGCGCAACGGCCGCATGCATCGCACCCGGGCCGGCTCCTTCCTCTGAGAAAAAGATAAATGCCGGTGCTGCTACAAGAAGGGTAAGG
>JAQXIB010000016.1 GCA_029007575.1 Clostridiales bacterium
CTTTCATCGATTTCCGAGGATGAATTGTGTCAGAAAAGGCAGACGACGCCGCTGGGCTGACGCCCAGCAAGGAGGATAACGCTTTCTGGCGCAATTCAGACCGGAAAGAATGAAAGTATTTCATTAGATTTTAGTATAAGACAGCGTCGCAGATTTACAACCGGAAATATAGCAAATAAAACCGGGCAAAGCATCAGAAAGGATTGAACAGATTTATATGGAAAACAGTAACATTTATCAGGATATCGCCAAACGAACAGACGGCGACATCTATATCGGTGTTGTCGGCCCGGTTCGAACGGGTAAATCCACCTTTATTAAAAAATTCATGGAAACGCTGGTCATCCCAAACATAGACAGCGAATTCCGGAAAGAACGTGCGGTAGATGAACTTCCCCAATCCGCCGCCGGCAAAACAATCATGACGACCGAGCCCAAATTTATCCCGGAGGAAGGCGTTAAAATTCAGTTGGATGACAACGCGGTCATGAATGTGCGTCTGATCGACTGCGTTGGTTATATCGTGCCAAGCTCGATCGGGTATATCGAAAACGAAGCGCCGAGAATGGTCGTTACCCCATGGTTTGAAAATGAAGTCCCGTTCAACATGGCGGCAGAAGTAGGAACACAGAAAGTCATCACCGAACACTCCACGATCGGTCTGGTCATCACCACCGACGGCAGTATCAGCGATATTCCGCGTCCCGAATACGAGGAAGCCGAAGAAAGAGTCATCAGTGAACTAAAAGAAATCAACAAGCCTTTTATCATCCTGCTCAACTGTGTCACTCCGAACTCCGCTGCCTCCAAAACGCTTGCGGAAGGAATGTCGGAAAAATACGGCGTTCCGGTCATGCCGGTCAGTTGTGTCGATTTGACGGAAAGCGATATCAAAAGCATCTTGACCAAAGTCTTGTTTGAATTTCCGATTAAAGAAATATCGGTTGATATGCCGAAATGGATCACTACGCTGGAAAAAGGCCATTGGCTGAAAGAGAGCGTCTACGATTCGGTAAAAAAATCCGCCTGCAGCATCAATCATATTAGCGAAGTCAACCGAATCACCAAGGATATCAACGAATGTGAATACGTAACCCGCGCAAATATTGACAGCATCGACCTCGGAAACGGCTGCGCGCGGATCTCCCTCAACATCAAAAGCGAACTTTTTTATAAAATTCTGGGCGAAGCTACCGGTTTGGAGATCAACGGAGAATCCGAGCTGATGCCGACCATGATCCAACTTGCCAAAATGAAAAAGGAGTTTGAAAAGTTCCAGGGCGCCCTGCAGGAGGTGGACGCCACCGGCTACGGCATCGTCATGCCGACCATCGACGAGCTTTCGCTGGAGGAGCCGGAAATCGTTAAGCAAGGCGGAAAATACGGTATTCGCCTAAAAGCCTCGGCTCCGAGCATCCATATGATGAAAGCAAACATCACCGCCGAAGTAAATCCCCTCGTGGGCAGTGAAAAACAATCCGAAGAGCTTGTCATGTATTTGCTGAAAGAATTCGAAGAAAATCCGAAGAAAATTTGGGAATCCAATATTTTCGGAAAATCGCTTCATGAACTGGTAAATGAAGGCCTGCACAACAAGCTGTATCGTATGCCGCAGGACGCGCGGCTCAAATTTCAGGAAACCATCGAACGGATTATCAACGAAGGCTGCGGCGGCCTGATCTGCATTATTTTATAATCAATGCAACGGACGCAGATGATAAAAACGCACTTTCTTTCTATGTGTCAGGAAAGAAAGTGCGCTTGAGCGTGTCGACAAAGTCGACAACGCTCTCGAAGGACAAACGCAATCACTGCGGCAAAGCCTTGTTCTGTGTTTTTCCCCCGATACCCCCTTTTCAACGAAAACCAGCTCCGCAAACGGCTTGGCCGTTGCTCACCGCTGATTTTCTTTTCAAAGAGTCACTGCGGCGGCACATGTCCGCCTGCGTGACAAATTTTAAAATTTATAGTTTTTCGACAGACTGGGCAGATGCATTTGCATCTGCTTTGCTTTTTATTATAACACAAACCACTAGCGCAGCGAAGCGAGCAGTGTTTCAATGTTCTTGAGAATACTAGAAATCTTCGATTTCGTGTATTCCAAGGTTATTATTATGCAAACATCTCGCGTAACGAAGT
>JAQXIB010000017.1 GCA_029007575.1 Clostridiales bacterium
GTAGCAAGCCGTACGCAGAACAAGGCTTTGCCGCAGTGATTGCGTTTGTCCTTCGAGAGCGTTGTCGACTTTGTCGACACGCTCAAAGGAGCTGAAAAGCGGCTCCTTGGTCAGCCATCATATCATCCTTGCCATATGTATGATTGGTAATTATTTCAGAAATTCGTTAGAAATGCTTCTTTGGTCATATTAATCTCCCATCTCTATTGAATTTTTTGTCCGTCGCGTTTGTCATTATTCTTTCTCAATAAAATGATATGCTCTCATTACATCCTGCCACTCGGTGATAAATTCTTTGATTCGTTCTCTGCCGCATTCTGTGATTTTGTAATATTTTCGTAGCCGGCCGTTGTGTTCTGCTGAGTAAACCGACAGCATGTTAGCTGCTTCAAGCCGTTTTAAAATCGGATAAAGCGTAGACTCTGATATTTCTATATAAGGCGAAACATCCTTAATTAACTGATAACCATAGGAGTCACCGGCCGTCAGTGCTTTTAAGACACATATCTCAATCAATCCGCGCTTCAGTTGTATATCCACCACAACACCTCCTTTTGTATTATATTATACGACGCATAGTATTGTTTGTCAATAGCGATTGATAAAAATGTTTCAGATTTTGCATTTCAGATAATATCATTGAAAGTCAGATAAAAAACAGTTGTTGAGTATGACACGTTTTTGGAGTATAATAAAATATAAGATGATGATAAAAGGTGATGATGGCATTGCATCATACAAATTTTGCCGGCGACAGTATTGTGCAACAGGATAGTGCTGATGTAGAGATGATGCTGTACATATGCAAAAATTGTGATAAAAGTATCTCGATGCCCTTGCTGAAAGGGGAAAGCGAAAGAAGCTTTTTATTTCCTGTATCAACCGGAGCATATTTGTATCTTTCTTTTGAAGAGGATGCGGCGTTATATGACCGCTTTCAAAGCAAGCTGGCACTGTATATTTACCCGTATATTACGTTCCGCGGATTTGAACGGGAATCCTTTCTGAGATATGTGAACAATCGCATATTTGCGGATTTGGTGGATCATGGATCCGATGAAACGGTGGGCCCGTCAACCAGAATCAGCCGTTGTCCTTATTGCGGCTCGCAGAAGCTGAAGCCGATCGGAAAATTAGCAGTCTGCTCTCCGGATGAATCTCAAATATCCATTCGGAAAGCCACTTTAAATCAATGGAACAGTCTGCCTGAGGAAAAACAAAACAGAAAAATGATTTTGCTGTTGAAACAGTATGCGTCAGAATATCCGACCGAAAAACCGAAAAAGTATACTCTGCTTCGCAAAAAAGAGGAGAGAAAGGAAGACTGAATTTTTCATAGAAAAACAGAGAACCGCAGAAATGACTGAAAATTTCTGCGGTTCTCTGTTTTACGACAAAATTTTCCATTTTTACTCGATATAATATGTTATGCAAACGCAAGGAAAAATATTCCAATGATATTTTTCCCGGAAACTATGATATCGGGGTGTTATATTTGAAAACGGCAGAAGCGAAGAGAACGGTTGTAAAACCTAAAGTTAATATATTGGTGATAAAATCGGTGATTTTTTCATTAATCGCCTTTTTGGTATCAGACGCGCAGGTCATGGGAAGCTTATCTCCGTTTGGACTCGCATTAACGGCGGCAGTTCCGCTTCGCATGTCATATGTTTCTTTCGTCGGCTGTCTTACAGGCTATCTGGTTCGCGGCAAATTCTTTGAAAGCTTGTCTTATATAGCGGCACTCGTTCTGGTTTTGGCGGCAAAACAACTGATGAGACCATATCGCAAACTGCGTGATAACATGCTGGTGTTATCGATCGTGGCCGGAGTTGTTTCCTTGATCAGCGGTGTCATTGTTTCTGTCGCAACGCATCAATCCGGTACTTTTCTTTTCCTGAAGGTATTGGAAGCGGCGTTGGCATCGGGAATGACGTTGTTTTGTAGATTGAGCTATAAAGCGATATTCGGTGGCAAGCCGATTCATATGTATGATACGGCCGAGTCGGCAAGTTGCATTATTGTCGGAATTATGACCATTATTGCTCTGAGCGGAGTAGAATGGTACGGCAACAGCTTGGGCAGAATATTGTCTGTTTTTTTGATTCTCGGAGCGGCTTATTGCGGCGGGATCGGCGGATGTGCAACAGTATCCATTGCGGCGGCGATTGCCATGACGCTGTACAGTCCGGATCTGGCAATTATCGGGGGAATCTATGTGGTTGCAGGCTTTATTGCGGCGGTGTTTCGGCCGGCGGGAAAAATCGGACAAGTTGCCGTGTTTATTTCTGTCAACATTTTCGGATTACTTGTTGTAAAGGCGGACAGAAGCGCTATTTACAGTCTGTTAGATGTACTGATTGGAACAACGGCATTTATGCTGGTACCGGAGAGAACGCTGAAAAGAATCAAATTTCCCGCCAAAGAAGTACAGCCGGTGGATGTAACCGCAAACCAGACCGGAATATCCGCTAAACTTGGATTTGCCTCAAAAACATTGCTGGATCTTCAACAGTCCATTGAGAATGTTTCCCGGAAAATGAATGATATTTCCGCTCACAATATTTCGACTGTATATGACAAAACAGCGGAGCATGTTTGCAAGCGATGCGGACTGAAAATGTTCTGTTGGGAAACTTCTTACAGTGAAGCGATGGACGCCTTTAATCATATCGGAAAGACACTGCGAAGCGACGGAAAAATCACTAAGGACAGCATGCCGATCTATTTTCAGCAGAAATGCTGCAAGTTAGATGAGTTAGTGATAGACCTAAATCACAATTATCAGGATTTTCTGGCAAAAGAAAATGCCAACCGCAGAGTGTCGGATGTCAGAAATGTAGCAATAGAACAATTTAACGGAATTGCGGACATGCTGTGCGAGGTCAGCACCGAACTGGCGGATATTCAGCACTTTGACCGCGATGCACAGAACAAGGTCAAGGAGATGTTTGAACGCTTTTCGGAACAGCCGAAAGAGGTTAGCTGTATGCTTGATAAATACGGCAGAATGTGTATCGAAGCGTATTTCGACACTCCTTTTCACACCAACCTGAATATCATTGCCGAAGCATTGTCGGAGGTGTTGAAACGGGATTTTGAAATTCCCAGTAAAGCCGAAGTAAACGGAGAAGAAAAGCTGTCTTTTTTCGAAAAGGCGAATTATCGGCTGGAATTTTATGCGGCACAGCAAAATGCGATCGGCGGGCAGGTGTGCGGTGATTGCTATGAATATTTTTTGGACGGGAAAGGCTTTGCCCATATGATATTAAGCGATGGAATGGGAACCGGCACCCGCGCCGCAGTGGACAGCGTCATGACCTGCAATCTTTTCTTGAAACTCATCAAAGCGGGATTCGGCTTTGAATCCGCACTCAAACTGTTAAATTCCTCTCTTTTTATGAAATCCAGCGATGAATCTCTTGCTACCTTAGATATCGGATGCGTAGATCTGTATACCGGTAAGATGGAATTGATGAAAGCGGGTGCGGCAGCCTCTTTTATTTATCACAAGGGAAGCGTACAAAAGATCGATTGCCAATCCCTTCCGGTTGGGATTTTACAGGGGATTCGCTTCGATCAAACTGAAATGATGCTGGAAGACGGTGATATCGTGGCCATGGTTTCGGACGGGGTGTTGGAAACAGGAGAAGACTGGGTGGAAGCGGAAATGGAGCTGTATTGTGATAAAAGCGCCAGGGAGTTGGCTGCTTATATCTGCCGTGAAGCACAGCGCCGAAGGATTGACGGACACAGCGATGACATCACTGTAATGATCTCAAAAATAAAAAAAGTCTGCTGAACAATCAAATAATTTGACCTGTCCGAACGACTATCGCTGTACAGAGCGAGAAAAAGGCGAAATTTCATATGAATTGTTCGGTGAGTATAAAAAAAGCCGGATAGCCGGCTGGATATAACGAAAAGGCTGTGACAGAGAATTTTGTCACAGCCTTTTGCGGCTGTTTCGCCTTCGGTCTTACGAAATTTTAACCGCCCGGCAAATTGAATAGTTTGTAAATTTAGTTTTATACATATTGACAATCGAATTATTTTATATCTATTTTGCATAGTATTATTTAGGTAAATTTGTCGAAAAATGTTGCAATCTAAGGATAAAAAGAATATAATAACAATAAGTAGTACTTTTTATAACTTTAAGGAGACTCCTTAGATGAAATACGATACCGGCATGTCAAGTTGTTATCCTTTGTCAAACAGCCAATTGAATATTTGGAATCTGGAGCAATCTTTTCAGGGGACTTCTATCAACAATATTTGTGAGACCATACGAATCAAGGGCGTTTTGGATATTGTATTACTGCAAACCTGTTTAAACCAGATCTTAAAAGCCGACCCCTCTCTTCGCACGCAAATTACGTTGGATGAAGCACGGCAACCGGTACAGTATGAAAAAGAGTATGAGGAGATCTTATTTCCTGTTTTTGATTTTTCCGCGACGAATATCACTGGTTTTGAACATTGGGAAAACAGTGTCACTCGTCAGGTAATGCCAGTGTTGGATGCACCGCTTTATTATTTTGCCATCATTAAGCTGAGCGAGCATGAGGGCGGTGTCTTCATTAAGACGCATCATATTATTTCTGACGGATGGTCGCAGGTTTCCCTGATCAATCGTATCGCGCAAACTTATTTGGCATTGCTCAACCGGGAACCAGTAACGCTGCCTTTGTCTCCGAGCTACCGGCTGCATGTTGAGAAAGAGCAGGAATATTTGTCCTCTAAAGCATGTGAACGGGATCGAAAGTTCTGGCAGGAAACTTTGCATAATGCGGGACAGGCTGTGTCCCTGAAAGATCATATCAATGCGGAGCTAAGCCCGGTCGGTCAGCGGAAAACCTTTTATTTGTCCGAAAAATTAAATCATACGCTGAATGCCTTCTGTACAAGCCACCGTGTTGCTCCGTTTGCGGTGTTTTATATGGCGATGGCAATTTATTTAAAACGGGTTCGCCATGCCGATAAAATTTGTATCGGCGCACCGATTCATAATCGGATGGACATTACCGACCGGCAGACGACCGGAATGTTTGTCAGCACTTTGCCCTTTTTTACCCAGTTAGATGAAAATTGGAGTTTTGAGGAATTAAACCGGCATCTTTCGGATGACTGGCTGGATTTGTTGCGCCATCAGCGGCTGCCGTTTTCCGAGATCATTTCCGCTGCCAAGCAAACCAATCCTGATTTTGAAAGGCCGTTTCATCTGGTCCTGTCTTTTCATAACAGCCAAGCCTATCGCAACAGAGATACTTTGGTTACTTTTTCGGGACAGTGGCATTATGCCGGATATCAAGCGGAGCATATTTGTATTCATTTGAACAATATCGAAGATGAACGGCGTTATTCTGTAAATTACGATTATCTTTCTCAGTTATATTCTAAATATGAAATTGAAGATTTTCATTATTACATTCTCAATATTTTGACGCAGGCTTTGGCTTTCCCCGATCGTCCGATACGGGAGCTTTCCGTTCTGGGCGCGGAGGAAGAAGAAAAAGTTTTATACTCTTTTAACCGTACCGACGCTTTCTATTATGAGGGCAATCTCTGTCAGAAGCTGGAAGAAATCTGTCAGCAGCATCCCGAACGGGTAGCAGTCATTTGTTCCGGACGCCGCTATACCTATCGGGAGTTATGGGATCGGGCAAATGCTGCGGCGCAGGAAATATTCCGTATTATTCCAAGCGGGAAACAAATCGTGGCTGTTTTGCTGCCGAAATCCTATGATCTGTTTTGCGCGATGGCAGCGATTATTCGTTCCGGCTGCGCATGGGTGATCGTGTCCCCGCAATTACCGGAACAGCGCGTCAGGCAAATTGTTTCTGACAGCGATGCCGCTGTGGTTTTGTCCACCCAGTCGTTAGCGGAGCGGTTTCTTGGAGCAGATACCGATATTCCGGTGATTGACATCGAAAAACTGTCGGGAGACGGACAGGTTCTGTTTCCCTGTCCTGCAACCGCGCACGATCTTGCCTATTTGGTTTATACTTCCGGCAGTACCGGTACGCCGAAAGGCGTGGAAATAGAACAGCATTCTTTGCTTAATTTTGCGGAGGCAATGGCACCGCTGTATGGCAAGGGAGCTGTTTTGTCTTTGTGCAATATCAGCTTTGATGCTTTTCTGTTGGAAAGCATCGTTTCGTTGTTGAACGGTCAAACCATTGTTTTACCGACCGAGTATGAACAAGAAGATCCGGCGAAGCTTGCGGATTTGATCCGTTCTTATGCTGTCGGATTTATGGCAACGACTCCGTCAAGGCTGACCGCTTATTTAAAGAACAAGGACTTTTCATCGGCAATTTCTCGGCTGGAAACGATTATCTGCGGAGGAGAGGCGTTTCCAGCCAGTCTGCTCAAGACGCTTTCGTCCTGTAAAAATATACGAATCTACAACCAATACGGACCCTCTGAGACGACCATCGGCGTCAGCACCGATTTGTTAAACGGGGCTCCCTTGATTTGCGTCGGCGCCCCGATGCAAAATTGTCGGTTTTATGTTTTGGATAAGCAGCTTCGCCCGCTTCCGATCGGGATTGACGGAGATTTATATATCGGCGGCGTTTGTGTCGGCCGGGGTTATCATAATGCACCGGAGTTAACGGAAAAATCCTTTTTGGACAATCCGTATGAATCGGGAGAGCGAATTTACCGCACCGGTGATATTGCCTCTTGGACCGAAAACGGCGAAGTGGTTATCAAGGGCAGAAAGGATGGGCAGATCAAGCTGCGGGGACAGCGCATCGAGCCGGAGGAAATCGCTTCCTGTTTGATGCTCCATCCGGCAGTTCGGCAGGCTGTGGTCCGATTACTCGATATCAATGGACAGGATATGCTGGTTGCATATTATGTTGCGGAGCATCCTTTGTCCGAATCAGAGCTGTTGGAATTTGCGGCTACTTATCTGCCGGGGTATATGATTCCGTCTTTGTTTCAACCGGTGCAGGATATCCCGCTTACGTCAAACGGAAAGGTTAATGATTCCCTGCTCCCGATTCCGGAAGTCAAACGATGCGATGCTTTAGACGGGTATTCCGGTGAATCGGCGGATAAGGTTCTTTCGGTCTTTCGTAAAATATTGAACCGTCCCGATATGACGGTGTCCGACGATTATTTCCTCTCGGGTGGGGATTCCTTAAATGCGTTGGAGACGTTGTCCGAACTGGAGTCTGTTTTCGGCGTCAGACTGCGGGTAGCCGACTTGTATGCTTGCCGCACTGCAAACCGTTTAGGTACACGGCTTTCCGGCGAACACAAGCCATCGGGAACGAGAAATCTCGAAATACAGAAGGCTCCGGCACAAGAGTATTATCCGTTGACGCCGGCGCAGCTTGGCATTTATTTTGAAACGCAAAAATCACCGAGAAGCACCGCGTATAATATGCCCTGCGGATTCCGCGTCGAAGGAGCGGTGGACATTGTGCGGCTGCAAAACGCCGTTCAGAAATTGATTGACACCGAACCGGTGCTTCGGACTGCTTTCGTCATGCGTGAAAACGGGATACGCCAACAAATATTCAGTCATGTTTCAGCTGAGTGGGAATTGTTTGAGGATATTTCGCTGGAAAAAGCAAAAGAGACGTTTGTACGTCCCTTTGATTTATCATGCCCTCCGTTACTGCGGGTTGCTTTATGGAAAGATCAAACCAATCATCCCGTTATCATGCTGGATATGCATCATATTATCGGAGATGCGGTGACCGCGTCTGAGATACTGCATCGTTTATGCGCATTGTATGAAGGCAGGGAAGCAGTCTGCCCCGCAATCACCTTTGCGGACTATGCTTATTGGCTCGAAAAACACCAGGATGAACTGATTCGGGACGAACAGGAGTATTGGGTAAAACAACTGGAAAATATGCCGGATTTACCTGAAATTCCTACTGATTTTCCGCGTCCGAAGCAATTTGATTATATCGGTGTCAGTACAGAGTGTGCTTTAACCGAGCGGGATACTTTGCTATGCGACGCTTATTGTGAAAAAAAGGCAATTACACCGTATATGTTTTTTACCGGTGCGTTTGGGCTTTTTCTATCCAAATTGTCCGGCAGCAAAGATTTGATGGTCGGAACGCCGGTTTCAAGCAGGCGCAGTCTGAATCTTTCCGAAACGGCGGGATTGTTTGTGAACACGCTTCCGCTGAGATTAATGCCGCAAGACAGTTTATCGGTTTCGGAGTATCTGGAGCAAGTCAAAGAAAATATTGTCAATCTCATTGATCATCCGCATATGCCGTTAGACAGATTGGTTTCTCTGTCCGACAGGAAGCGCGGGGAAGGTCAAAATCCGTTGTATAATACCATGATTTCGATGCGTCCGATCGATATGGACGGATTTTCATTTGCCGGTCAGACCGTCATTCCCGAAGCGGTGCCTGCCGGAAGCGCCAAAACGGATTTAAATTTGGAAATCTATCGATCACAGGGTTGTTATCATTTTCGGATCGAATATGCAAGCAGTTTATTTGATTCGGAAACAGTATCGCTTTACGGCAGAAGCTTGACCGCGATTGTACGCAATATGCTGCAAAACGATACCTGTTTGTTGGCGGATTGCAATGCGATATCGGATTACGACCGGTATCATTTGATAGAACTGCCGCATACCATGCGAATGCCTTTTTCGCACCTGCCGATCGACAGTCGGGTAGATGCAATGGCAAAAATCCATCCGGAGCAGCCTGCGTTAATTTTCCATGATCAGGTATTGACGCTTGGAGAGTTAAAGAAACGTTCGGACAGTCTTGCCGCCGATTTAATGAATAAAGGTGTACAGCATGGAGATTCGGTCGGCTTACTTTGCCGACGGGGACCGCAGCTTCTGATCGGGATGCTGGGGATTCTGAAGACGGGGGCTGCCTATGTACCGATGCTGCCGAATTTTCCGGTCAGCAGGTTGCGGTATATGGCGGAAATCAGCAAAATCACACTGACTTTATGCGGTTCAGAAACGATGCAATCCTTGCCGGATGGATTATCCTGCCGTTTTATGGATATCGGTGCGGTGACGGAGAAAGCGGCGTTCTTTCCGCCGCGGAACCGAACCGGGGATGATGTTTGCTGTATTCTGTTTACCTCCGGCTCGACTGGAAATCCGAAAGGAGTTATGATCCGTCATCGCTCGATCTGTAATCTGATGGCGGTGTTATATTCGGCGCTCTCTGAAGCCGACGGTGGATATTTGTGTACAGCAAACTCGATTTTTGATATTTTCACCACCGAAACCCTAATCGCAATGGCGTTCGGGCGATATTCCGTCATGGCTGATGAAGAAGAAATGGTGCTTCCCTGGAAGACGGCGGATTTAATTCGTAAGCATCGGGTACGGCTGATTGAATTTACGCCGTCGCGTGCGCAGTTGTTTTTGGATAATCAAGCGTTTTGTGAGGCGATATCCGAGATGCCGGTGGCAATGATGTGCGGAGAAGTACTGCCGCCTCAGTTGCTGCAAAAGCTGCGGGATGTCGGTTGCCGGAGAATATATAATTTATACGGACCTACCGAAACGACGGTTTATTCGACAATGGATGACGTTACGCATGCTGCACGGATCACTGTCGGCAAAATGTATCCGAATTGTCGGGGATATATTCTGGATGAATCGATGCGTCCTGTCATGCCGACAGCCAGCGGAGAACTCTATTTTGCGGGCGAATGTCTGGCGGCGGGCTATGTCGGTCAGGAAGAATTGACCAAATCCGCTTTCCTTCCGGATCCTTTTTATCCGGGAGAAACGATGTATCGAAGCGGAGATATCGTTCGTCAGCTTCCTGACGGAAGGATTGATTTTATCGGGCGCAGAGATCATCAGGTTAAATTGAATGGGCAGCGGATTGAACTGGGCGAAATCACCCAGAAGATACTGGATTCCGGATATGCGGCACAGGCGGCTACTATCGTTAAAAAGGATGGTCAGTTTATGCAGCTTTGCTCTTTTGCAGAGCCGCATAAGAATCAACATGTCGATCTGTCCGCGCTGAGACAGTATTTGAAAAAAGAGCTTCCGCATTATATGATTCCGTCTGAAATTTATGAAATATCGAAAATGCCTTGCACCGCTTCCGGAAAATTAGATTGGGTGGCACTCCAATCCTATGATTTTTCTTCGGCAGCGAGCAATGCATCCGAAGATCAGAAAAAAATTGCTGATATGGGTGAAGATTCCCCTACGGGAGAGGATATCATGCAGACCGTTCGGCATTTATGGAGCGAAGCGTTGTCCAATGAGTCGGTTGCACCCGATGTTTCTTTCTTTGAGCAGGGCGGGACTTCCTTATCAGCGCTTAGCTTGTTAAGCAGTTATTACAATCTCGGCATCAGCATGACGCTGTCCGAGTTTTATGAGCATCCGACTTTAGACGGACAGCTCGAACGGATCAAAGAAAAGTTTTCTTCCGTTTCGGATATAACAGCTTCGGAGAAAAAGCCGGAACAGGTTATTGAGGTCACTTCTTTGCCATGTCCTGCTCCCGATCCCGATCAGAAAGATGAAAAGCCGGATATTGCACAGCGGATTCAAGACTTGTGGAAAGAAACGTTATCCAATGAGTCGGTTTTACCCGATGTTTCTTTCTTTGAGCAAGGCGGGACTTCCTTGTCGGCACTTAGCTTATTAAGCAGTTATTATAATCTCGGCATCAGCATGACTTTATCTGAGTTTTACGAGCATCCGACTTTGGATGGGCAGTTAGCGTTTCTTCAAGCAGCCGAGTCGGCAAGTCACGATCAAAAGCATCCGGCTGTAATACAAGAAGATACATTGGCCCCGACGTCTTCTGATCATAAGAACGCCGTGTTCTTGACAGGGGCGACCGGATTTTTGGGTGCGCATTTATTAAAATCACTGTTGGATGCCGGATATTCCAAAGTGTTTTGTTTAGTGCGCGGAGAACGCTCCAGATTGGAAGATACTCTTGGGTGGTATTTCGGCAGGCAATGGGTGACGGAATCCCGTTCCAAAATAGAAGCAATCGCCGGCGATATGACGAAAGAGCAATTTGGCTTGTCTGACGAATCGTTTGACCGCATTTGTCGGAATATCACATACGTCGTACATGCGGCCGCCGATGTTCGCCATTATGCCTGTGATGATACGCCGGAGAGAACCAATTGCGCAGGGACGGCACAGGCGATTGCTTTGGCAGAGAAATCCGGTGCAAAGCTGATCCATATTTCTACGGTCAGCCTTTGCGGAGAATATCTGCCTGACGCTCCCGAAACAACGCGTGATTTTTCCGAGCATGACTTTGAAATCGGTCAGAACTGGTGTGACAGCATCTATCTGCGCGGGAAATACGGCGCGGAAAAGCTGGTCTATCAGGCAATAGAAAGAGGCGTCACGGCGGTGATCCTGCGTATCGGCAGGCTGGTAGGGCGCAGCAGCGACGGTATGTTTCAGAAGAATGCGCAGTCCAATGCATTTTGGGGACTGGTCAACGGTATGGTCTGCCTTGATATGATTTCAAAGGATCTGGCGGAACTTCCGCTGGAGATGACGGCGGTTGATGATTGTGCAAAAGCGGCCGTATTGCTGATGCGATCCGAAGGTCCGGTTTATCATTTGTTTAATCCGAATATTTTGACGGTCGAGGATATTTTGAAGGCAATCGGAAAGCCGTTGCCGGTTGCTGACCGTGAAGTGTTTGAACGGCATTTAAAAGAAAAATGCAGGGCAGGTTTGGGTATCAGATTGGCGCCGCTCCTTTCCCAATATCAAAGGTTGATGCAGGTGCCGTTTCGAATCACACCGGTATGCCATGATACTGAACAGGAACTGCAAAAGTATCATTTCAGTTGGCGAAAAGCCGATCCGTCCGTGCTGCTTCGTGACTTTTTACGGAATGATTAGAATGATACGGTTGAGGATGGTTGCTTGCCAATCCAGTGAAAGGCGCGCTATATAGAAGACAGCAAAAGAGGTGTTTTTTTGTATATTTCTAATCTTTATATGACAATTTATATTTGCATCATGCTGTTAATTGTGGTGTTTTTTATCACGATGATGCGAACGCGGCAGTTGGCTTTGATCCATAAGATCTATTTTGCGGCGTCAGGCACTTTAGCAGTCTGGTTATTGGCGATGATCGGACTGCGATACACGGCTCCCGATCAAATAGACAGATTAATGCTTCTGGATGCCATTACCACGTTAGGCGGTGCCTTTATCCCGCCCTTTTCTCTGCTGTTTGCAATCTGTTATACAAAAGAATATGATAACTATTTGCCGAAACGATATTGGGGATTGTTGGCAATTCCGTCTCTGACTATGCTGATGATTTTCACGAATCGGTATCATCACCTCTATTACAAAGTCTTTTCGCTTTCCAGCACCGAAGTACAGTTCGGACCGTATTTCTTTGTTCATTCGGCTTATACCTATATTTGCGTGGCGCTTTCTATTTTTATTATTATTCGGTTTGCCATCAAAACCAAAATGCGATTACATATTTTGCAGGCTATATTGTTTACGATCGGCAGCTTGTTTCCCAGTCTCGTGAATCTGCTGGTCGTCACGAATATGATTCAGGCTACTATAGCGCTTACGCCGATCAGCTTTTCGGTCACGTTGCTTTTTCATGGTATTATTATTTATCGTCTGCACTTTTTTGATATCAAACCGATTGCAATGCAGCAACTGATCAATTGGATCGGTGACGGATATATCGTAACCAATCAATCCGGCTTGGTGGTCAGTTACAACCGTCCTTTTTCGGAGCTGTTCGGGGAGCAGTATCATATTCGGGAAAATATTCATTTGCAAGAATGTTTTCAGGATGAGGATGCTGAAAATAAAACGGCATTTTACAATCTTCTGACCGCGATTCGCTCCTGCCAGGAGTCGCACACCAAGGTTACTTATGAGCAGGCGATGATGGTATACAAAAATCAAGAATATGTGAAAAGCTTCTACATGGTCGAAGTGACGCCGTTGATCATTAAAGACAACATATGCGGCTTCTTGTCTATCCTGAGAGATATTACTCAGGTCAAGAAAAATATGCAGCGTTTACAGGACAGCCAGGTAAAGATGATGGAACAGGAAAGACTGGCTTTTCTGGGACAGATGGTCGGCGGCTTGGCACATAACCTGAAGACGCCGATTATGAGCATATCGGGCAGCGTTTCCGCGGTAGAAAATTTAGTGCAGGAATGTACGATCAGTATGGATGATCCGGAGGTAACCTCCGAAGATTACCGCGAAATTTATAACGAAATGGACGGCTGGCTGCTGCGTATACGGGAAGCCTGCTCTTATATGTCGGATATTATCAGCGCGGTCAAAGGACAGGCAGGAAACATGAATGTCTCAAGCAAAAAAGATTTTTCTTTGGCAGAGGCTTTTAAAAGGGTTTCTCTTCTTTTGCGGCATGAGCTGTTGAATAATCAGTGTACCTTAAAAATAGAAGGGCCTCTCCAAAGTGAGAATATTTTGATTCATGGGGATATTAACAATTTGGTGCAGGTCATTAACAATTTGGTTTCGAACGCGATTGATGCACAGTTGCCGAACGGCAATCATGACATTATTGTGCATCTGGATAAAGATGATCAATGTCTAAAAATCACCATCACTGATTTTGGCTCCGGTATTTCGGACAAGGTTCGGCAAAAATTGTTTCAGGAGATGGTTACTAGCAAAGGTACACTTGGTACAGGTCTCGGCGTCTTTATTTCCAATACCGTGATTCGCGCTAAGTTTGACGGAAAAATGTGGTTTGAAGATAATCCGGAGGGCGGAACGATCTGGGGAATCTCCATTCCTTTTGATAATGTAACT
>JAQXIB010000018.1 GCA_029007575.1 Clostridiales bacterium
GATAAAAGATGACGGTATCTTCAAGACTGCGGGCTTTCAACCAGACAAAACAAAGGTTCTCCATCGCCTCTTCCGTCACTGCTTCAAAAAAGTCATAGACACGGATCGCATCCCGGATAGCAATGCTGTTTTTGCCAGGAATATCCATGGCACACTCCACACCCATAAGCTCTAAATTGGCAAAGGATTCATCAAGACAGGCTGACAGTTCGGCGGTATCCGTTACATCAGATTTTTCACCGATAAACATTAAATTCCCCCGACGTTTTATGTAGGCACCAATCACCGCCGCTTTTGCCAACAGACTACGGCAAATCTTTGGATCAGATTCCGCTTCATATTGCGTCAGCAGATGATCCAGCAGCTCGATTTGATGTGCGGTTTGTGCCTGCAACTGGTCATACAGTCTGTTCTTTTCCCGGACTGTATTTATCTTTACCTTGGTTTTATAGTTTTCCTGCTCCACATCATTGCTTTCTGAAATCGTTTTCCTGTTTTCCTCCAGCTTTTCCAGCAGGGCGGTAAGGTCCGTAATATCTTCCTGCCACAAAACATGACCGCCATCGATCTTACTGCTTTTAAGCAGAGTGTTGTTATCCAGCATGGCGGCGTTCCTCTCCGCCGAGCGCATCATATCCGCCGGAAGTTTCGGTGCGTTCGAAGAGGTATAGCAGGTATGATAGTCCGTGTCTACAATCTGCGCGCCTATGCCCCCGGCTTCAAACAGCGATTCGTAACCGGTATTGGTCTGGATCAGCCCACACTGAATACAGCATTCCAATATGCCGATGAACAAAAGACACTGTGCTGCCGTGATGTCTCCGCCGATCATCATCATCCATTTTACACCGCTGACATATATCAATGCATATCCGATAGAACATATTAACAGTAAAAGCGGAAGATATTTCTTCCTTTGTGATAGCCGGCACTTGATTAACATGATGGCAAATGCCGCTAAAGCGCAAAGAATCTCCCATCCGATTACAAAAAAATATATAAATACATAACTTGCGTTATTGTCTGTCCATACCTCTCCTTCCGGGAAGGAAAAGACAAGCTGATGGAAATCATTTGTAAGCACAAAAATCAAACAAAGCCCCGTAGGAATATATAATGACAGTAGCTTTGTTTTCGATAACTTTGTATTTGCAGGCTTGCCCAGTGAGATGGCTACAAACAAAGAAAACAGCGGAATAAACAGCATTGGTAGGTAGTACCAGTACCATAGCTGGCGATCTATTACAGCATCTTCTGTAAAAAAATACCTCGTTGAACGAATAACAAACCAAGAAACCATTAAACAGGAAACAGCAATCAGATAATGGCGTACCTGTACCTGAACAATCCGTTTACTGACGGAAATTCCCCATCCGATATATAGGGCGATATAGATAAGTGAGCGGGCGATTCCCCCGGGAACAATCAATATATCAAACTTTCCCAAAACACGTAAAAATATAGCAGAGAAAACCATCGCGGCTACAAGAAAGCCTGTTTTATGACTCTGTTTATTCATGCGAAACACCTCCCCACAGAAAAACGAAAAGCCGTCGAAAAAGCAGAAAAATATCCTGACATCGACGGCTTTTATCAAAAATGGGTTGACAAATAAGTGTAGATGTCCTATGCTTGCTTGCAAAAAATTAGCCATCTGATACTTCATTGTGTCAACCTCCTTTCGAGAAAATTCATTTTGTTATAATGCTTGTATACAAAATATATTGTATACGAATATCCGCAGTTTTTCAAGATTCTGGCGTGATCAAAAACGCTTGCAAAACAGATAAAACAAAAGGCGGCAATGATTTCTGTCATCATTGCCGCACAATTTGAGCGTTCCCTATAGGAATCGAACCTACAATAGACCCTTAGGAGAAGCCCCCGAGGGGCATTTTCGAATTCCTCTAAATCCCTGAAAATCCTTGATTTTACTGGCTTTTCCGAGATTTCACTGTCAATAAATTCTCGTCCGAAACCTGCTAATTTTTCGTGGTTTTTTGCCTTCCTTTTAGCAGGGTATTAGCAAATGCAAAGAAATATGGGAAACATCATTGAGTTAATCTGTAACCCATAAATCACAGGAAACGCATTTTAAGTTTAAGCATTCTTTTAT
>JAQXIB010000019.1 GCA_029007575.1 Clostridiales bacterium
CGGTTATGCCACCGCATAAAACCTATCTGGAAGCCTGCATGGGGAGTGCCGAAATATTTCTGCGCAAACCGCGCGCGGAAAAAGAGATGATCAACGATTACAACGGAGATCTGGTGAAATTTTTCCGGGTGCTGCAAAACAGTGAAAAACTGTCATATCTCATTGGACGTCTGTATCTGTCTTTTAACAGTGAGCAGATTTTTCGTGAGAACAAACAGCTTTTGCAAACAATACCTAACATATTAGATGATATCGAGCATTTTGTATATACCGTGGAGGATTACTCGTGGGAGAATATTAAGGAAGTAGTCGCTTTTTTTGAAAATCAGGTGTTTAGTTTTTCCTCCACAGGTAAGACCATTGCGATCGCCAAACGGGATATGACCAAGAAATTTACTCGATTGATCGCTGCTTGTGCACGGCTGCGGGATGCAATCATTCTGCACCGTGACTTTCGTGATGCTATTCGCTATGCTGTCGGAGAAGATACCTTTGTGCTGCTTGATCCGCCATATAGGGGGACAGAAGCATGCTATCAAAAATCCAGCTTCAACGGGCAAACGCATCAAGAACTGTTCGATTTTGTCTATACCGTTCACAAGCAGTATGAAGGGAAATGTAAATTTCTCATCACCTATAATAATGATCCGGTGATTCGCTCCCTTGCAGATGCCTGCGGTTTTGATACTTTTGTGCAGCCGAGACTTCATAATATGCGGCAAGGCAGTGACCCCGGGGCAATATTTGAGGAATTGTTAATTGCAAATTATGACATGAAAGTGCAGGCAGAAGAAAATGGGCGGGTTTTATTTCATCCTGTCAAACAGCTTACCTTGTTTGACTTTAACCCCGATTACTAAAGAAGAATCATTACAGAAGGGAGAACGAAAATGAACAAAATGTACCGAGTTCTTGGTAAACGAGGACGGATTACCATCCCCTATGAAATTCGGCTGCGTGTCGGATTGGCGTATAACGACATTTTAAGTTTTGCCGAGTCAAATGACAATACCGTGATTGTGAAGCGAGAGAAAATCTGCGATAACTGTAAAGACTGTCACGTCGATGAATCAGATCCCATCACTTTAGAGAACTTTCTGGATGAATTGACGCCGCAGGAACAACGAGCAGCGCTGATTCATCTCTCGGTGAAATGGGCAGAACAGCAAAATATAATGAAGGGAGACTCCTAACACAATGAGAATCAAAATCTATCAAATCAATCCCGATAGGGATAAGAACAACGTGAAGTTTCATAACCTCAAAAACGCCCAGCGGTTTCAAGGAAAAGCGGATATTGATCCGTCTATTTATGACGAGGTGTTTAACGGTGAGGTGGATAGTGACAATTTGGAAGAAATTTTCCGGCAGTTCAATACAGAGGGACATCCGCTCCATCGTGGTCATTCCTTGTCCGTTTCGGATGTTGTTGTGACAAAGGACGGCGCATATTACTGCGACAGTATTGGCTTTCAAAAAGTGGATTTTGACGAGTCCCTCATCCACAAGCCGGATAACCTTATGACGGTAGTCTATGTAGAACCGCATAAGGCTCCATATATAGCAGAAATCGAACACACGCTGGAAGCGGAACAAAAAGCGGTCGGCGGACTGATCGAGCCCATCTATCTGGGCGATGTTTGCCTTGTAGGAAACGAAGAAGCAAAACTCATCGGCATGGAGGGTAACCGCAGGATCGGAGATGGTACTTCTATCATCGCCGGTCCTTTTTTTATCTGTGGTTTAACAGAAGATGATTTCAGAGGGCTAACCGCTGAAGAAGCAGAAAAATATATGATACAGTTTCGAGAGCCGGAGGAAATCAGCCGGGAAGAAGTAGAAGCCGATATGGGCTTTACGATATATTGCGGAATATAGGGGCGAGATAGTATAAAAGAAATGCTCCGCATTCCTTTTATACTCCGCTTTTGTTCCTTTGCGGCAAATATGATGCCGCAATTTCGGTCGCATTTCATTTGACCGAAATCGGACAAAAGCTCAGAAAGGAATGATCATAATTATTATGAAAGGAAAAAAGAAAATGAAAAGACTTTTGTTATCCGGTGCCTTGTCTTGCTTGATAATAGGCACCGTTTTGCTTCGTTGTCCCGTGCCGCAATCATCGGCAGAAACGGTAATCGAGTCGGCTGCTTTGGAGACAAGAACAGATCCTGCAGAAGGAAAGACCTCGTATCATACCGGCTTTTGGATCGGACTCGGCGCAGTGGCGCTGGGAGGCGTTGTTGCTTTGGTTGTTGTCAAAAAGAAAAAGGATGATGAAGACGAATGATGAAACGAATCTATGTTTGTGCCGAATGCGGCGAAAAAGAAAATTTGGAGCAGATGAAAGCGTATTCCAGATATGTATTGATGCGCGGTGCGGCTCCGGTTGTACCGCATTTCTATGCGCTTTGCCTGGATGATGCGATTCCGAAGGAGCGGGAAATCGGTTTGGCGGCGGGATTGAATCTGTTGTGGATTTGCGACGAGGCGTGGGTTTTCGGCAGTACCGTCACAGAAGAGATGAAAGCAGAAATACAGTTTTGTAAAAGTCTGAATATTCCGATTCGGGTGGTTCAACAAGAGGAAATGCAAAAAGTTTTAGGAGGATGTTCATGAGAAAGAAATTCATTTGCGTTTTGATATCAGCAGTATTCCTGTCGGTATTCTGCTTTCAGACCTTTGCCGCAGGAGATGTATCAACTGCCATCGAAAACACATGGAAAGCGGCACAGACACAAATAAAGAATGTTGTCAACAATGTCGTGTTTCCCGTCATTGATATGATCCTGGCGATTTTGTTCTTTGTCAAATTGGGCACTGCTTGGTTTGAGTACCGCAAGCACGGGCAGTTCGAATTTACTTCCCCGGCGATCCTGTTTGCCTGCCTCATTTTCACCCTTACTGCCCCGTTATATATCTGGTCGATTCTGTAGTATACCGAATTAAAGTATAGCAAAAATATGATCAGCGAAAGCTTACCGTACAGGTTTCATAACTTCGTCGGTGCTTTTCGCAGAAAGGCGGGTTATAGTTATGACAGATAAAATAGCTGCTGAGTTTTCGGACAGTGGTTGGTATATAGACCGCAGTCCCGAAGAAATTACCGCTTTGCAGCTTTATGAAGAAAGTCTATGTGTTCCCGAATTTCGTATCTTCCATGAGGCTGTAGAAAAAGCACTGGGCAGATCGGTACAAACCTTTGCATTCGGGTTTTGCACAGAGAAGTTGCGACAGGAATTTGAGTCAAAAGTTCCAAATGCGGAAGAATT